>DEWM01000105.1:13297-18241 GCA_002363635.1 Caryophanales bacterium UBA3210
AATTTTTCTATTATATTTTTTGAATAAGGTAATAAATTTTCAATTGGCTCTTTATTAATATTTTCAAACACATAATTTAAATATCTTTCAACATTATCTATTACCGAAAATCAATAAATATTTAAAAAGTGGGAATAGACGTCTGATTGGTTTCATATGATACTATGATAAAAAGAACAAAAAAAACAAATAGAATTAAGTGTTAAAACAAAACGTATAACTTTAATTACAGGAGCTAGACAAGTTGGAAAATCAACATTAGCTTATGAAATAAAAAAAGAATTGGGTTTTAATTATGTATTATTAGATGACAGAAGAGAAAGAGCTCAAGCGATTAACGATCCTGAATTATTTTTAAAATTGCATGCATGGCCATTAATAATTGATGAAGTTCAATACTATTCCTAAATGAGATGCCCTGGTTTTCATATATTAATATTGTAAAGATTAGTTTACCAACAGTAGTAATAAAGAGTTTATGTAAAAAGTGTAACAATATAATAAAATCATAGTTTATTTAAATGATAATGATTTAAATATATCATTTTATATGGATGATAGTGGCACTAAAGCTGCACGTTCAACTACGTCAACTTCTTGTCCGCCAATGTACATAGTACCCTTTTTCTTTTGAAAATCATTGAGTAATAATTTTTAATACGATATAATATAGTTGAAAAAATAAAATCAGACTTTAGATTTTCGGAGGTTTGCTATGTACGTTAATAGAATAATTGAAAAAGAAATATTAAAAGCTAGTAAGGAATATCCTGTAATTATGGTTTGTGGTCAAAGACAAGTTGGTAAATCAACAATGTTAAACCATATTAAAGAACCAAATAGAAAGTATGTTTCATTAGATGATAGATATGCTAGGAAATTAGCTCATGAAGATGTCGACCTTTTTTTTGAAACATATGGCTATCCTTTAATAATTGACGAATTTCAAAGAGAACCAGATATTTTATTTAAGATAAAAGACATAGTAGACAAATTGGGATATGAAGGAAAAGATAATAAAGGATTATTTTGGCTCACAGGATCACAAAAATTTGTGATGATGAAAAATGTAAGTGAAACTTTAGTAGGTAGAGTAGCTTTATTTGAAATGTCTGGCTTATCACAAAAAGAAATTGATGGTAATGATTCATTATTTACAACGAATATTGAAGAATTAAAAACTAGATCATATATAAAAAAAGATGTACATGAAGTCTATGAAACAATTTTTAGAGGTGGTTTACCTGAAATTGTTTGCTCTAATATAGATAGAGATAGATATTATGAGAATTATGTCAATCTATATTTAGAACGAGATATTCACGATTTAGAAAAAGTTGGGAAATTAGATGATTTTTATAATTTTTTAGTTTATATGGCTGCAAGAACTGCTCAAGAATTAAAATATGATGAAATTTCAAAACAAATAGGAGTCAGTGCCCCAACTATTAAATCTTGGGTTACAATTTTAGAAAGAAGTGGGATAGTTTATATTTTAAGGCCTTATTTTAAAAAAGTTACCGATAGAATGACTAAAATCCCTAAATTATATTTTATGGACACAGGGCTTGCTGCATATCTATGTAGATGGCCAAATGCTTGCACTTTAGAAAGTGGCCCAATGGATGGTGCATTCTTTGAAACATTTGTTGTCAGCGAAATTATAAAAGATTATTTAAATCATGGTAAATCAACTAGAAATATTTATTATTATCGTGATTTAGAAAAGAGAGAGATAGATTTAATAATTGAAGAAGGAAACTCATTAACACCTATCGAGATAAAAAAGAACAAAATGCCAAATCATCCTGATAAGAATTTTGATGTTTTAACTAAATTCAACATGGATATAAAACCTGGCTTAATAATTTGCCTAACAGATGAATTAAAACCTTATAATAGGAAATGTTGGTATTGCCCATGTACTTTAATTTAGTATATTTTTACTAATTGCTTTTTAGCATGAAGATGAAGACTAGAAATAGTCTTTTTCATTATGTTCTATGATTATTAGAACATATGTAATCGACAAAAATGATATGTTCTCTTAAATATCGAATATAATCGACATAATATTTAGCTTATAAGGATGCAAATAGCATAATAGAATAGTCAGAAACCGACATTTTCAACCGATAATTTCCGACAATTCTATTGTGCTATTTACAAATGTTATCTACGCTCAAAATGGTATTTTATTAATAGATGAAATTGAAACATCATTACATTATAAATATTTTGAAGAAATATTAACATTTCTTTTCAGAGTAGCGGATAAATTTAATGTTCAAATATTTATTTCAACTCATAGTAGTGAAACTATTAATGCGATTTTAAAAGTTGCAAATACTCGAAATTTTATTTCCACAACAAAAATATATACATTAAGACAAAATGAAGAAAGAACACTTTGTAGAGAATTATCTGGTACTGAAGCTTTGAATAGTATTGTAGATTTCGGATTTGAGGTTAGAGATTAATGAAAATTGATAAAATTGAGAAAAGAATAAAAATTATCTTAGTGGAAGGATATTCTGATGTAGTTTTTTTAAATCTGCTTCTATTAAATTGGAATTTATGTAAGTATATAGGAAATAAAAACGTAGGTACTATCTTTAAAATTTGTAATGGCGCATGGTATGAGTCAGATAATAATTATATTTAAATATGTAATTCTAATGGATTTGATAATATAAATTCTTTCTATAAAAAGTATCTAGAAATGCAAATTAAAGATAATCTTCAAATTGATTCTATAATTGTAATTGCTGATGCGGATGAAAAAACACCAGATCAAATTGAAAAGAGTATTATTTTTGATGGTATTAAATTTGAGGAAAATAAACTTGTCAGTAATAAAATAATTAATAATTTTGGCACCTTTAAAAATATTAATTCATTTTTGAGGATTATACCACGCAATAATTCTGGAGCATTAGAAAATTTAATTTTAGATTCAATAAAAATAAATGATAAAACCATTGTTGATGAATCAAATAAATTTGTTGATACGCTTCCACCTGAAGGAAAAAAATATTTGAAACATAAAAGAATGATTTTAAAAGCTAAAACAGGTGTAGTATTTAGCTTAATTAAACCAGATAGCACTTTTTCTGAGTTAAAAGAAAAATTTGAACTTGCAAATTGTAATACTAATATAATATTTGAAAATTTTGGATTTTTAAAAGAACTTATTAAATAAGATTATTTATAGAGCCGACTTTTTTAAAGAGTCCAGAATTAAAGGCACTTTAAATATAGAGTGCCTTTTTAAATACGATACATTAATTATTAATTTCTTTTATGTATTAAAACAATTCAACATTTGTGTTATCATAATTTTAATAAATTTTATTTATTAACTAGTATTTAATATTTCTAGAACTTAGGGGGGGAGTTGTATGATAGTATATCGACAAAGTGTTAGTAATTTCATTAATTCTTGTAATTTATTAAATAGAGACGGAGAATGTATTCAAATTGGAAATGAAATAGCTAGAGCAATGAGAAATGCAGGTATTTCATCTTTTAGTGATAGTCAGGAAAAAGCTTGGAGACGCTCATTACCTTTTGTAGCCCAAGCGTTAGAAAAATCTTGTATTGATAGAAATGTTGATGTTGCTATTGAATATAAAATAAATCAACAAAAAACTAGAATTGATTTCTTGATTTATGGTTTAGATGATTATGGTAATAAAAATGTAATCATTATTGAATTAAAACAATGGAGCAGTGTTTCGTCTTCAAAGAAACCTGAATATGTATTTGCTCAAGTAACAAGAGGTAAATATGAAGATCATTGGCATCCTTCTTATCAAGCGTTAAACTATGCAAATAGCATTAAGAACTTTAATGTCTATGTCAGAGAAACTCCTGTTAATCTTTATTCATGTTCTTATTTACATAATATGGATGAAGAAAACTCTATATTATTAGAAGATTCTGAAAGTTTTCCATTAGTAATTTCAAATCCATGTTTCCTTAAGGAAGATACTCAAAAATTAATTGATTTCTTAGAAAAATATGTAAAGCATCCATCTAGTGGAATGCTATATCAAATTGATAATTCTAATTTGATTCCTTCTGATTTGTTATCTCATATGTTAAGAGACGCATTAAAAGGTAATGATTTTTTTGCATATGATGAGGCTCAGCGTAATGCAGTTTCAACAATCATTGCCGAAGTTGAGGATGCTAAAGAATATGGGTATAAGAAAACTATTATTGTTAAAGGTGGAGCGGGTACTGGTAAATCGGTAGTTGCTATTAACACATTAGGAAAATTATTAAATAGAGGAAATGGTAAAAAGCCATTTAACTGTGCTTACTTTACCGCTAATGGTTCACCTAGATATTTATATCAAGAACAATTAATACAAGATGACTATACTAAAAATGATATTAAAGTATTATTTAAACATCCTCAGATACTTGCTAATTGTAAAGAGAATGATTTTGATTGTGGTATCTTCGATGAAGCACATAGAATCTTTGATTTTAAAGGTGGAACTGGTTTAACTAAAGATGCTCATGTACTTGAAAAAACAATTAAAGGTTGCCAAGTAAGTGTATTCTTTATAGATGAAGATCAAGCAGTAACAGAACATGATTACGCTACTATTGAAAGAATCAAAGAATTAGCAAAGAAGAATCACTCTAAATTAATAATGGGTCCTGAACTTGAACTTACATCTCAATTTAGATGTTTAGGTGGAGAAACTTATACAACATTTATTAAGTCTTTATTAGGTTACAATAACGATGGCTTAAAGTTTAATGTCTCACAAAATAAATATGAATTTAAAGTATTTGATTCTCCTAAAGCAATGTTTGAATTAATTAAACAAAAGGATTTAGAAGAGCAAGATAGAATTTGTAGAAAAGATGGCAAACTTGTAAATGATAAATCTGTGAGCGGTAAGTGTAGATTAGTAGCGGGTTATA
>DEWM01000076.1:0-12005 GCA_002363635.1 Caryophanales bacterium UBA3210
TGAGCTTCAGTACACAATATTTATAATATTTTTATTTTTATAAAAAAATAGTTGTAATTAATTAATTTGTTAATTAATATATATATTGTTTTGGGGCTGTAGCTCACCTGGGAGAGCGCCTGATTTGCATTCAGGAGGTAGAGAGTTCGATCCTCTTCAGCTCCACCATTACAAAAATTTAAGCAACTGAAAAGTTGTTTTTTTGTACTTTAAAATGTTTTAAATTATGTATTTGAAAATATTAATAAAGAACCAATTGAAAATTTATTACCATATTCTTAAAATATATAAAAAAAATTAAGGTAGAGTTGAAATCTCTCTGACGGAAAATGGCGGATTAAATAAAAAAGATAATCAATTTAATTATAGTAATGTCATCTATAATATTTGATTATCTTTTTCTTTTTTATCATACGTGTTAAATTTTGACGTATACAAAGAAAAAGCAACTTAGTTTAGAACCAGTTGCTTTCTTAGAAAAGGGATAAAATTTAATAAAAAAGCCAAGTGGAACTTTTTGGGGGAGACGAACCACTTGGTACATATATTATATATAGGTTTTATTAGTTTGTATATAGATTTACTATCGAAATTTAATAAATTTTAAACTTTTTTAATGCTTTTGAACAATTTTTAATGATTGAAAATGTAATCGGTAAAAAACTTCGTTAAATAATGAAACAATAGCTTTATATTTGTTCTTAATATAAATGTTTTTTTATTTTTTATTTTTTTAGTGTATAAGAAAAGAGATGGGATTAACCACCTCTATATCATTATTTATTCTTCTTTTTGAATGATAATTGTTTGTTTAATAAGGCAAACATTAATACGAGTAAACCATATAAAGCAATACAGATACCAAAGACTACTGCAGATATTCTCTTGAAATCATCTATAGTTAATAAGCAAATACCTGTTGCTAAAACAACGCCACCTAAAATTAATAACATAACAAATGGGAATACTGCTTTATCTTTCTTAATAAAGAATCTTACAAGTGGTGCAAGTAATAAAACTCCACCTTCAACACAAACTAGAAGTGGAATAAATACCATTACGATATTGAACATCTTTTGCATCATGACAAGTATGCCTAATGCAATAACTGCGCCACCAAGAATAGATTCGCTTGTATATAATGATTTTCTTCCAATTAGTGAAATTATTAACATAACTACACCTGTTAAGATTAATACTCCTCCGAAGATATATGAAATAGCATTCATTGCTTCAGGGCTTTCAAATAATATTGAAAGAGCAAGTAATAAACCGATAATCATAAAGATAGAACCGCGGATTACATTTGAAATTCTATCTGGTGTCCAAAGTGAATCATTTGGAGAATGATCTGAAGATGATGAAACAAATCTTTCGTCAGTTGAGGAGGAAACGTTCTTTTCCTTCTTCTCTTTTTTCTTCTTAGGTTCTTCTGGAATTGAATCTATTACTTCTTGCTCAACTTCTTCACCTTCATTATTTACTTCAACTCTTTCATTGTTTTCTTCATTATTATTTTCTTCTGTAACTTCTGCATCTACTACTTCATCTGTTACTTCAGAAACATTATTTTTTTCTTTTTCTTCCATATATTTCCCTCCACATAAGTTAACCTAATTATAAACTACATTTATTAATTATTAATAATATATATTTGAAAATAATAAAACCAGTAGTTAAATGTGATGTCTAACTACTGGTAATAAATATTAATTAATCAATATAATCTTCTACTTTAACTTCTGCAGTATTGATATGAGAGATTTGCTCTCTTAATGATAATACGTATGTAGGAGATACAGAGAGTTCATCAATTCCAATCTTTAAGAAGAATGGAAGTAACTTAGGATCTCTACCAAGTTCTCCACAAATCCCAATTGGAATTCCTGCTTTATGAGCATTTTCACAAGACATTTTAATTAATCTTAAAATAGCTTTGTGATGTGGATTAAATGATGATGCTAAGTTTGGATTAACTCTATCGATTGCAAGAGTATATTGAGATAAATCGTTTGTACCTACCGAGAAGAAACTTACGTCTTTCGCAAATTGATCTGACATAATTGCTGCGGCAGGAGTTTCTACCATGATACCTACTCTTAAATCTTTATTAAATGGTAAACCTCTAGATGCTAAATTTTCTTTTGCCATCTCACACATTTGATGGATGAATTTAATTTCTGAAGAGGAAATAATCATTGGAACCATGATTGCTAAATTACCATATGCTGACGCTCTATATAGAGCTTGTAATTGAGTTAAGAAGATATCTGGACGATCTTTACAAATTCTAATAGATCTCCAGCCTAATGCAGGGTTTTCTTCGTCAGGAAGGTTGAAATAATCAATCTTTTTATCTGCACCGATATCAAGAGTTCTAATGATAACTTCTTTGCCATTCATTGCTTCAACAACTCGTTTATAATGTTCGAATTGTTCATCTTCTGAAGGGTAATCCGATGATTCTAGATAGATAAATTCTGATCTAAATAATCCAATACCTTCTGCATCATTTTTAAGTGCGTTTTCAACTTCAAATGATGAAGCAATATTGCAGTAAATCTTAGTTTTCTTACCATCTTGAGTAAGAGTTTCTTTTCCTATAAATCTCTTTAATAATTCTTTATTTGCTTCATATTCAGTTTTTAATTTTGAATATTTAGTAATTGTTTTACTATCAGGATCAACAATGAAATCAGCTTTAGTACCATCGATGATACCAAAGTGGTTATTTAATGATTCATCAACTTTTAAATCAAGACCGCATAAGGCAGGAATTTCTAGCATTCTAGTAAGAATTGCAACGTGGGAATTAGAAGAACCTTTTGTAAAGACGATACCTTTAACTAATTTAGCATCGAATTTCATAAGTTCACTAGAAGGGAGATCTTCACATACTAAGATACTTGGTTCATTAATAACTGTACCTTGAGTTTCTTTCTTTAAGAATGAAACGATTCTTTCTGCTACTTCCTTAACATCAGCGCTTCTTGCTCTCATGTAAGGATCTTCCATAGCAGAGAAGATTGCTGCAAGAGCATCTCCTGCAGCAGTTACTGCATATTCTGCAGTAACGTTTTCTTCTAGATTAGCGCGAACTTCATCTTCGAAATCTAAATCTTCCGCTAGTAATTTATGAGTTTCAAATAATTGAGCTTCTTTTTGACCAAGTTTGATTAATGCAGCATTATATGATTTATTTAATGCTTCAACAGTCTCTTCACGTGCTTTTTCGAATCTTTCGAATTCTTTATCAGCACCTTGGCCTGCCGCTCTAACTACAGCTTCCTTTTTCTTATAAACAACGATTTTAGCTAAAGCATATCCTTCAAAGATACGATTACCATCATATGTTGTCATAAATTATAGATTTTCCTCTAAAACTTTCTTTAAAGCTGCTGCAGCTTCTTCTTCCTGTGGCCCTTCTACGACGATTTCAACTGTTTCACCTGATTTGACACCAAGTGCCATAACTCTTAGTAATCTAGTTAAATCTGCTTCCTGTCCTTTTGCTTTGATTAAGAATTTGTTGCCTGCGAATTTTTTTGCTTCTCCAACAATAATTCCTGCTGGACGTGCGTGAATTCCTTCTTGATCTTTAATTACATATGTAAATGATTTCATATATTTAATCCTTTCTTAATCTACGAGAGATTATTTTATTTGTGTAATCTAATACCTTTCCAGTTTCCAAGTTCTGCATTTGGTTCGTCTTTCTTGAGTAAACCAAGTAATAATGCAGTTACGAATGTACCTGCGATTAATGAAACGATGAACCATAACCATGCGAGGTTACCTAAACCATATTGGATAGTTGGAACAACGAATAAACCTCCGTGTGGAGCAAGTAATGAACAACCGAATAATGTTGATAAGAAACCTGCTACTGCTGAACCAGCAACACAAGCAGGGATAACTCTGATTGGGTCTTTTGCTGCATATGGGATAGCACCTTCAGTAATGAATGATAAGCCCATGACATAGTTGACCATAGCATCTTTTCTTTCTTGTTTTGTGTATTTTTGTGGGAATAAGTTTGCGGATAAAGCAATACCTAGAGGTGGTACCATACCGCCGATCATAACTGCTGCCATCATTTGCCAGCAATATTGTTGATATTCAAGTGTAACACCTGTTTTTGCTGCTTCAGTAAGCATAGCTGTACCGAAGACGTATGCAGCTTTGTTGATTGGCCCACCCATATCAACTGCCATCATACCTGCAAGTAAGACACCGAGTAATAATGTTAATTGGTGTTCACCTAACCAGCTTAAACCATTAGAAACACCCATGTTGATGTAAGCAAATGGTGTATTTAATAAGTACATTGATACGCCAATACATAAGAAACCAAGTACTGGGTAAACAAGCATTGGTTTTAAACCTTCTGCTGATTTTGGCATCCACTTGAATGCGTATGCTAAACCTTTAATGATGTAACCAGCAGCGAAACCTGCAGCGATTGCACCTAAGAAACCAGATGATCCTAAATCCTTACCTGTGATTGAGTATGAAATAGAGAATGTTGATTGAGTTGCAATAAATCCTCCAAGCATACCTACTGCAAGACCTGGTCTACCTGCAATTGAATATGCGATAAATCCAGCAAGGATTGGAAGCATTAAGTTCATTCCCCATCCGCCGACTGTCTTGAACCAATTAGCGACTGGGTTAATTGTACCGAAGGCTGAGCCTGCTGTAGCAGCGTTACCAGCAAGAGTATCAATTAAGAATGCAAGAGCAATTAAGATACCCCCACCAATAACGAATGGTAACATATGTGAAACACCACTCATTAAGTGCTTGTAAATCTGGTGAACTACTGATTCTTTTGCATCGTTATTTCCTGATTTAACTGCTTCTTTATCTGGATTTTGAATTTCAGCATTTAATGCTTTATTAATTAATTCTTTTGGTTGAGAAATACCTTGAGCAACAGTTGCTTTTAAGACTCTCTTACCATTAAATCTTTCTGTATCGACGTTAATATCTGCTGCAATAACGATTGCTTTTGCGTTTGCGATATCATCATCTGTTAATGGGTTACCTACACCTGCTGAACCTTGAGTTTCAACTTTCATTGTGTAACCTAATTCTTTAGCAGCTGCTTTTAAGTTGTCTTCTGCCATATATGTGTGTGCAATACCGTTTGGACAGCCTGTAACACCGAGTAAATCGAATGTTCCAACTTTTGCATCTTCTTCTTTTTCTTTTGCTTCAGCTTCTTTCTTATCTACTTCAGCTGCATCGATTATTGCTAAGAATTCTTTCTTTGTCTTTGCTGCAATTAATTTTGCCTTGAAGTCATCATCAAGTAACATTGTTGAAAGTCTTGATAATACTTCTAAGTGAACATTGTCTTTTGTGTTTGGAGCAGCGATTAAGAATAATAAGTTAACTTTTTCTCCATCTAATGAATCGAAGTCTACTCCATCTTTAATGACCATTGCTGCTAAAGCTGGTGCTTTAACTACATTGCTTTTACAGTGAGGAATAGCAATACCTTCACCGATACCTGTTGTGGATTCTTCTTCACGAGCGAATACACCTTTTTGATATTCTTCTACGTCGGTAATGTTGCCTGATTTAGCAATTAAAGCGACTGCTTGTTTAAGAATATCTTCTTTGCTTAATGCACTTGCATTAATGTCGATTGTTTTACTAGATATTAAATCTGTAATTTTCATATTCTTTTCCTTTCTTTCGACTATTTAATTGTTTGTAGTAATTTTTCTACATCTTCTTTTATTGCTAAGTTTTCAGAAAATGCTGAAGCACTACCGGTTGCAATGCCTTGCTTGAAAGCTTTAACAACGTCATGAGATTTGACATATTCATCAATGAATCCGGCAACTAGTGAATCACCAGCACCTACTGTATTGACTACATGTCCTTGTGGAGCAGAAAGTTTTAAAGTTGTTTCTTTATTTACGAGAAGTGCTCCATCTCCTCCAAGAGAAACAATGACATTTTGAGAACCTAATTCTAATAATTTCTTAGCAGTAGAGATTAGTTCCTCATCGTTATGTATCTTGACACCAAACATTTCTTCAAGTTCTTCATCATTTGGTTTGACTAGAACTGGATGGTATTTAAGTGTCTTAAGTAAGATATCTTTATTTGAATCGATGATTAATTCTAATTTTTTATCTTTTAATCTTTCTAAGATAAGTTCATAGATGTTACTTGGTAAAGTTGATGGGACTGTGCCCGAAATAACTAATGTATCTCCATCTTTTAATAATGATAATTTCTTCATGAGTTCTTCGATTTTATCATCAGGGATTGAAGGACCGTTTCCGTTAATTGCGGTTTCTCCGCCTTTACCTCTTACTTTAACATTGATACGTGTGTTTTCTTCTAAATGTACGAAGTCTACTTTGACTCCGTTTTTAGTTAACTCATTTTCAATGTAAGTTCCAGTAAATCCTCCAACAAATCCTGTTGCAACTGATGTAGAACCTAGATTATTTAAGACTATGGAAACATTAATACCTTTACCACCAGGTAAGACCTTTTCTGCCTTTGATCTATTGATTGCGTTTAACTGTAAATTATCTAAGTCAACGATGTAATCAACAGCAGGGGAGAATGTGACAGTATAGATCATTTATTATCTTGCCTCCTTAATATCTACTTGTTTATAACCTTCACTAGGACGTTTATCCGTAATGATTGTTAGATTATCTAGAGTTGAGAATGTGACCGCACTTGATGAATTGAATTTTGTGTGGTCTGCTAAGACGTATACTTTTGTACATCTACTCATCGCTTGTTTTTTAACTTGTGCTTCTTCAAAATCTGGAGTTGTTAAACCTTCTTTTTCGTTAATTGCGTTAACTCCAAAGAATCCTGCATCAAATTTAAATCTAGAGATGAAATCTAATGTGTATGAACCTGTGTAAGCATCTGTTGTTAATTTGATTTTGCCTCCAGTTACATATACATCAAAACCTTCTTTAGTTAAATGTTCTCCAATTGCGTTTGAGTTAGTAACAATTGTGATGTCTTTTGTATGGATTTCTTTTGCAAGAGCATTTGTTGAAGTACCTGCATCAATGTATATTAATGATTTTGGTTCAATTAATGTTGCTGCGTATTCTCCAATTTTTCTTTTTGAAGCTGCTTCTAATTTTTCTTTTGTTGAGACACTCATTTCGTATGATGATGAATGAATATCTAGAGCTTGTGCTCCACCTCTTAAACGAACGATTTTTTTGTTTCTAGCAAGTTCAACTAAATCCGCTCTAATAGTAGATTCACTTGAAGATGTTAAAGTCATTAAATCTTCTAAAGAAGCGTATTTCATTTCATTTACGTATTGAAGTATCTTAGTAAATCTTTCTTCTTTTAACATTTTTATCACCCAATATAAGATTAACATTAAATCGTTAAAAATCAACAAACTTCATTATGTATCGTTGAAAGGGGTTTCATACTATAAAAACAGAATAAGCCCTATTTATAGGCAATATTACCAATATATAGCCGGAAATTTGCATTTGTAACAAATAATTTTAAATCATCATTTTGTAACAATCACATCTCCTTTGATAACGTTAAAAATCATCAAAATGCTACAGCAAAGATTGAATAAATGTAAAATATTTAACAAATGAATATTTTGTGTATATAATTAAATAAAGGAGACTTAACTTATGGATAAGATTAAATTAGAAAGTGATATTGATGATCTAAAATTACTTAATGCTATGGTAAGTGATGCTTGGAGAAAGCAACTTCCAATTGGAAGTGGACTTATTGAAAGATTATTAAGTGCAATGGATGTTACTTATAAGAACTATAAAGATGCTATTCCTAATTTAAAATCTGTTGAAGAAATCTTTGGTGAAATGAAAAAGAGACCTTCTACAACTAGAGAAGATGTTATCGACAATCTTACTAAATGGAGAGAACATCCAGTTCATAACAATGCTATTAATCTACTTGATTATTATAAAGATCAATTAAAAACTTTACGTTAATATAATTTAGCCTAAGTTAAAATGCTTGGGCTTTTATATTTGATTGAAAATAATAATTCAAATATTAAAATATATTATGTATAAATTGCTAATGGAGAAGAAATATGATTTTATTAAGAAAATCACCTATGACTCAAATAATAAAAGACAGTAGCTTTATCTATAAAACTAAAATTACAATTATGAGTTTTAATGGTACTTATTCTAATGAGTCTAAGATTACTAAATTATTAAAGAAGTTAGAAAAGATGTCATTATTCTATAAGAATAGTGATTTACCTGATTTATTTACTCCTTTTGAATATGTAAATAACAAAAAGAAGATTCCTGATTTATCTATGAATGATGTTATTCTTTACTTTATTGATGATAATGGGGATAGACTTCTTGATTTACTGGATTATTATCAAGAAAATTTAGAAATTTTAAGTAAGAGAAAAAAAGAAAAATAACAAATTAAAGGCTTAAGAATTCTTAATGAAAACTTAAGCTTTTTATTATTGTTGCATTTAGTTATTCAACTAACAGAGTTTTGATACACATTTGCATAATTTGACTAATTTTAATCTTGTGGTATAATAAAAAAGACATGTTTTTTAGAAAATTATTTGTGGGGAAATAATATGTTAATAATAAAAAGAAATGCCAGTAAAATGGCCTTTTGCTAATAATATCTAATAACTAAACAAAATGTTGAGTTACTTCAACATCTTGTTTATTTCTTGTTGTCAACAAAATGTTTACTATAAAATTGTCAAATGACTTAATCACTTGGAGGTGAAAATTATGATAAGTGAAAATATTAAGAAATATAGATTAGAGAAAGGATTGACTCAAGCACAATTAGCAGAAAAACTTTTTGTTACTGCTCAAGCTGTATCTAGATGGGAAAATGGTGAAGTCGAGCCATCAGTAGATACTATAACTAAAATGTCTAAACTTTTTGATGTTTCTACTGATCAGTTATTAGGTGTAGAAGTAAAAGAAGAATCTGTTTCTTTAGAAGAAAATGATGAGTCTAAAGATGATATGCCTGTATTAGGGGTATGTGAACTTTGTAAAAAGCCTATTTTTGGTAAAAATGATTTAATTTATGATAAGTATACTACTACCCATCGTAGTGGAAGAACTACAAATCATGTTAGTCATACTAGAACAATTTGTTCTTCATGTAAGAATAAATTAATTGAAGAAGAAAAAGCAAAAGAAAAAGCTAAATATGAATCGCTTAAGCAAAAAGCCAAAGTAAGAAGAATATGGACTTTTGTAATTGGAGTAGTATTACTTGGATTAATGATTACATGTATTGTATTAGGAATAATTAATTCTAATAATATGTATTTTGTAGGAGCTATTGGATGTGTATTTGCATTTACCTTAGAATCATGTTTAATTTTTGATAACAATATTGTTTTAGAAATTCTTGCTTCTGTTATTAAATGGGGATTTGTTAAATTCCCAGGAATTATCTTTTCTTTAAGTTTCGATGGAATAGTTTTTCTAATTTTAACTAAGATTTTATTTTTTGTACTTGGAATAGTGTTGGTATTAGGTAGTGTTGCACTAGCTATTGCTTTATCTGCTTTGGTTTCATTATTTGTATATCCTTTTGCGCTTATAAATAATATTAATCATCCAGAAAAAATATAAATATTTGCTTCATTATATATTAGAAGGAGGATACGTATATGAAGAAAAAATTATTTATTTCAATCTTACTTTTATCGGGAATACTCTCAAGTTGTGGGGGATCAACTTCACCAAATGACACTTCTGGTGTTAATAGTTCAGTAAATAGCAATGAAACTAAAAAATATGAGGTTACATTTGCAAATACATCTTTAGCAAAGCAATCTATTGAAGAAGGAAAGAATTTATCAAAACCACAAGATCCTATTAAAGATGGTAGTATCTTTGCGGGTTGGTATAAGGATTCATCATTTACTACTGAAGTTTCCTTCCCACTTACAGTTAATGCGGATACTACACTTTATGCAAAGTATTACACTTACAAAGAAGCATTTCAAAAAGCTCGTCAAAAGACAATCGGAACTAATGTAGAAGGCTACGAATATGACTATGAAATGGAGGCAACTGCTACTATTGCATCTAAATCTGTAACTGGAAATACTGTTGGGGTAACAAAATATTCAAAAGATGGTGAAGTATCTTATCAAGATAAACATGTTAATTCAGGTTTATTGTTTAAAGATGGAACGGTTTATCAAGAAAGAACAGGTACAAATCTTGCTAAAGTTACTTTAGATGCAGATGACAAAGTTGAAAAGTATAAGTTAGAACAAGTAGAAGAAGGCTTTACTTTTGATTCTTCAAATTTTGCAAAAGCAATTTTTGAATTCTCTGATGAAGATATTAAAGGAATTGAAAAGACAGATGTCGCAAATGTTTATAAGTTAAAGACTTCATTTAAAGCATCAAATGCAATTTCTATTATTGGTAATCATCTTAACAATGCCTTAGTAGAAAAGTATATTGGTGAAATGCCTGAAACATCAGTTGATACATCTATGCTTGTAACATTTGAAAATGGAGAACTTAAATCTTATAAATATAATATGAGCATTTCTGTATCGAAATTTACATTTGATTTAACATATACTTCAACATTTAAAAATATTGGAGTTAAACCTATTATTGTTCCACTTAACTATGGAGAGGCAATAATTACTCCTTCCGCTATTACAAGTGCTAAAAAAGAAGTTACAGATGCTCTTGATGCATACAAAGCAAAAGCACATTCATCATATAAATTTGATGTTAAAACTGATATTGATCCAGGAATTACAACAAATGCAATTGGTGCTCATTTCCAAGGTACTACTAAGAGAAAAGTCACTGATAATAAAGTTTATGCTTGGAATGAAGTAGAAATTGATTCTGACCTTAAAAATGCTGATTTATATAAAGAAAAAGGTATTGCAGATGTTAAATATAAAAGAACTAGACTTACAACTGATAAAATTGTTCAGTTTAAGAAAGGGTTAGTAAATTATGATGATGGTTCGGAAGTTGCAGAACGTTCAAATGATGATTATTATTTGTTGGATTTAGTTGATAATATGGGCAGTCCATCATTTGTTCAAAAGATTACTGCTGCAGATACTAATACAACAACATATGTTTTAGGTGTTAATGAAACTAATGTAGCATCATTAATGACATGGTTAAATGATAATCTTGATTTAAATCCGTATGAAACAGCTACTGCAAATCCACATGTGTTTGGAGAATTTAATGCAAATACATTAGATGCGAAAAAATCAAAATTGATAGTTGCTTTAACAAACGGAGAATTAAAATCAATCAATTTAACTTCTTCTGGTAGAGTAAAAACATCTTTTAAAGATTCTAGAGACTTTACTGAAGAAAAGAAAGCTTCATATGATTTCTCATATACATTAACAACAACTAGTGATGGAGATTCATTTGAACCTGCAGATACTATTGCAAATGCAAAAAAACTTTAATTAGAAAAATAATTTAAATGCTTAAGAATTCTTAATGAAAACTTAAGCTTTTTTAAATATTTTTCTTGCTATTTTATTTTGATTTTTTTCTAAGTTCTTTAAAGTATTTATCAATTATTGGTATCCCAATGATTAGAATTTGAACGGCTAGAGCAATACCGAATACTAAAGCAATGTGTTGAATTGTTTTTTGGTAATAAATATAGAAAGAGTTTGCAAGTGACCAGGATGTTACTGATAACAAGATATATGTGAATTTCTTTCTTCCAAAGAAGTAGTTAATAATTGTGACTATTGTTGTTACTACTGGGATAAAGAATAATGATAATTTAGCTTTATCTATACCCATTGAGTCAAAGTAGTTTGACATAATCATTATGGTTAATGCAAAGATTACTGTTAGGTTGGAAACAATTAGTATGGTTTTAATTCTAATTTCTTTATTTTTTAATTTCTTTTCTTCATCTGTGGATAATTCATCATATACATGATCTTGATACATATATTCAATTGATACGTTAAAAAGATTTGC
>DEWM01000076.1:12099-13286 GCA_002363635.1 Caryophanales bacterium UBA3210
GAAATTGCTTGTTCTGTATAATTTAATTTATCTGCAAGCTCTGATTGAGTCATTTTGTTCATCTTCCTTAGAGATGATATGTTTTTAGATATAATCTCTTGTGTAGTCATTTTTCTTTCCTCTAATTTATTAATTATATCTAGTGCTTTAAATATATTAAATAATTAATCCAACTTTTAGTTTAGTTCATACAACTATCGGTTCAGTGACTTTTAGTTTTTATAGATTATATATTAAGTGTGCAAGAGAGGTGCACATATGAACGAGAACGAAAAATTATTAGAAAATGTAGATGTTCCTTATTCTACAAGAGAATTAAAAGTAATCCAGGAAAGTAATAAAAAGAAAGACCATATGATTAATTTGATTTGTAATATCATTTTTACAGTCATTTATTTATCTTCTTTAACATACGGAATTATTAGAGCGTTCGATTCTGAATATCAATCTAAAGCATTCTTAATTATTATTGAAAGTTTCTTCTGCTCAATCATTCCTATTGGATATTTCTTAGTAGAAAAATATTTTAGACTTGAATTAAAACCATCAATTAGAATTGGTATTGAAATCTTCGCGCTTCTAGGCTCAGTAGTTGGAGAAACTTTTGAGTTTTATTATAGAGTTAATAACTTTGATAAATTCTTACATGGTTTCTCAGGATTCTTTATTGCTTTTATAGTTTATTGCATTGCTGCAAACTACTGTAAAGATAAAGAAGATATTAAAAACAAAGTTCTATTTGCAACTTTAATTAGCTTCTTAGCTTCTTGTACTATTGCTTTAAACTGGGAAATTTATGAACATATTGTTGATGTATTATTTGGCACTAACATGCAAAAGTTTATGCCAGAAAATTACCTTTTTAATGGCGGTAATACCTTCGCTCCATTAAATGGAACTGCTGAAGAAATTGCAGCGTTCTATTCTCAACCATATGGTTATAGCTACGCTTTACAAGACACAATGGGTGATATTACTATTGCAACTGTTTGTACAACTATCTTTAACTTACTTGCTATTACAATTAATAAAATCGCTAAAAGAGATGTCTTTGATTCGATGATTACTATTAGAAAAAAGGAAAACGTATAATACGGTAATCCTACGATAAAATAATTAATGCTCCTTAGGTTCAATTAATCTAAGGAGTTTTTAGTTAACAAAAAGGTTAACAATAAGGTTAACGA
>DEWM01000076.1:13354-17714 GCA_002363635.1 Caryophanales bacterium UBA3210
GATTTGGTTTACAATAACTTTTGTAAGGAGGGATAATTATGGCAGACATTGAAAAGGTTTATAACAAAATGATGACTGAGACGTATTATGATAGAAAAGAGCTTCTTTATGGTGCTAATGCAAATATTTTTTTATCTCAAAGTGATTATGAAAAGTTGTTAGACTATAAACAAAATTTAACTGATTCTAAATTTGTTTATCAATTGCCTTTAAAATCTTGGATTAATGGTCCGCTATTTTATTCGCATGCTAAAGAGATAATGGATTTAAGATCAACACTTTTTTCTTTAATTAATGAAGATTATGAAGAAACAAAGTCTTTATTATCATTAAGAAATGTTGATGAAATTACTAAAAGTAGAATTTATTCTGAAATTGAAGGCTCCTTATCTATTGAAAATGTACCTACAACTAGAGTAAAAGTTAAAGGCTTAATTAATGGAACAATTGAACCTAGTGATTTAAATGATGTAATTATTAAAAATATGGGAAAGGGAATTGAATTTGTTTCTCAAAAACCTGAATTTAATAAAGATAATTTAAAAAAACTATATGATATTTTAAGTGATGGTTGCTTAAGTGATGAATATAAATTACATGATGGAGATTATTATCGTTATGATGGAGTAGAAATTGCTCAATATGAAGGTGCTCCTGTTAATCAAATTGATGAATGCATGAATTCTCTTTTTGATTACGTTAATGAGAATTTAACTAATAAAGATATGCTTTATGTATTACCTCATATTGCACATTATTATTTAGTATATATTCATCCATATTTTGATTATAACGGTAGAACATCACGTATGGTTTCATTATGGATTCATTTATTGATGGGAAGTCAGTTTATTCCTTCAGGCGTTTCTGAAGCAATCAACCAAACTAGAAACAAATATTACGCTGCATTAAGTGAAACTAGAGATTCTAAAAATGACTTAACATATTTCTTAAAATACATTTATAGAATGTCTATTGATTATATTCTTGCATATAAAAATATCGAATATATTACTCAAAATTTTGCAAATAAGGGAATTGATTGGTCGGAAACTGAAAAAGCATATTTTAAAAAGATTTTAATTTCTTATTCAGGAAAATTTTCTTTTGAAACTTTTAAGAAAATTGCTAATTTAGATATTTCTAAAGTTGGATTACTTAAGATATTAAATAAATTTGAGGAATATGGTTTATTAACTGGATCGAGAGCTAAATCTAAAGCGAAATTTTTTGAAATTAATAAAGATATGTTGAAATATTTGCCAGATAATCTTAGAAATGTGTCATAAACTTATATTGAATAAGTTATAATTTATTTAGGAGGCCTATACATATGGACCAAAAAGAATTATTTAATCAAGTTAAAAAAGGAATGAAAGATGATCTTGATTTAGTAGATAGATATATTGATTTTCTTAATTCAAATAGATGGAAAGCTGATAACTGTGCAGAAGGTTTTAGAAATCAATTAATGATGCTTAATGCTAAATATAGTGTTGTTATTGATGGCAGCGATCAAACTAAAGCTAACCCTTTTACTTTACGTAGACCTTTAGGCGAAGTTAAAAATTGTGATTTAGATAATGAGATTGATGCAGAGAGAGTTTTAAGATATTATCGTTTAATTATTCAAGATGTTCTTTCTAAGATGGATATGATTGGTGAAGCTACTATTGAAGAGATGAGCGATTTTCTTTCTTCTAACAAGATGCCGACTAAAGAAGAAATTGAGGCTCTTAGACCTAAAATCAATTTAGATGATGATTTTGAAGATGATGACGAAGATGTTGATATCTCTAAAATGTCTTAGTTAATTTTATTCAAGTGTTTAAAATATAAGGTAGGTTTTAACGATTGTTTTTAATGATGCTAAATTCCATCGTTTAAAATCATTAATTCTTATTAAAAATTTTAAAAAAATTTTAAAAAATTATTATCAAATTAATTCGATTGTAATAATATATACGTGCTATAGGTGTGGTATCCTAGTTCCCCTCTAAGATACTTAACCTATGGCTTTTATTTTATTCTTTTACATAAAATAGTATGGCAATATTGTTTGATTTGAATAAATTAAAGTTTATAATATGGTCGCGAGGTTTAATTATTATGGAAATTAAATACATCAGTAAGTCTTTAGAAGACACAGACAAATTAGCAAAAGTAATCACAGAAAACTTATTTAGAGGTGCAGTTATCTCTCTTAATGGTGATTTAGGTGCAGGTAAAACTACCTTTACTAAATCAGTAGGTAAATATTTAGGTGTTAAAGAAGAGGTTTCCTCTCCTACATTTAACATCTTAAAATGTTATTTTGATGGCTCTATGCCTTTATATCATATTGATGCTTATAGATTAGAAGATGGCGTTAATAAAGATATTGGTCTAGAAGAAGTCATTGAAGGAGATGGCGTTTGTTTAATTGAATGGTCTTGCTTCATTGAAGAAATGGTTTTTGAACCTTTAGCGATTGTTATCAATAGATTAAGCCCTACAGAAAGAGAATTTGTCATCACTTCTGATTTTAAGAAATATGACAAGATTATGCAGGCTATTAAGGAGATTATGTAATATGGGTTTTGAATTATTAATGGATTCTTCAAATACTGAACTTTCTATCGGTGTAGTTGAAGATAATAAACTTACTTATAAAACTTCGTTTCCAGCATGGCAAAGACAATCTGAACTTATGATTCCTGAACTTGAAAAGGCACTTAATGCTACAGGTAAAGAATTAAAAGATGTTGAAAAGATTGTTGTTGGTAAAGGCCCTGGTTCTTATACAGGACTTAGAATCGCTATGACTATTGCTAAAGTTGTTGGGGTTCTTAATGGTTGTAAACTTGTATTAGTTTCTTCTTTACAAATGCTTGGCCCAGTTAATGAAAAATTTATCGCTTTAATGAACGCTAGATCTGGTAGATCTTATATTGGTGTTTATGATAACGGTAAGACTGTTTTAGCAGATGATATTATGACTAACGATGATGTTAGAAAATATATTGAAGAACATCAAGATTATAAGGTTTATGGAGATACTGCTTATTTAGGCATTGAAGGTAATAAACCTGATATTGTTGAAAACTTATTCTTACTAAAGGACAAGGTTGAACCTGAAGAAAATAATTTAAAGGTTAAACCTGTATATTTAAAAGAAAATTATGAATATTAGAAAAGCTGTTATCGATGACTTAAGTGAATTGGTTCGCTTGGAAAGTATTTATTTCCATAATCCTTGGACTAATGATCAATTTAAATATGAGTTAGAAGAAAATGTTTTTTCTACTACTTTAGTTATCGAAGAAGAAAATAAACTCATTGGTTATATTAATTATTGGATAACTTTTGATAACGCGACACTTAATAAGATTTGCGTTGATGAAAATTATCGTAAGCAAGGTCTTGCTCAAAAATTAATTGATTTATTTGAAGAAGATTGTAAAAAAAATGACTGCATGGTGGAAACTCTTGAAGTTAGAGTTTCTAATGAACCTGCTAAATCTCTATATATGAAGAATGGCTTTACCGCTGTAACTACTAAAAAAGGTTATTATAACGATGGAGAAGATGCTTTATATATGGTGAAAGGAGTGTACTAAAATGGATAAAATTATTTTAGGTATTGAAAGTAGCTGTGATGAAACTGCTATTGCTATCATTAAAAATGATGAATTAATCGCAAATGTTGTTTCTACTCAGATTGCAACTCATATGAAGTATGGTGGGGTATTCCCTGAAATTGCTTCTAGATTACATATTGAAAATATTGGTGTAGTTTTAAAGGAAGCTTTAGAAACTGCTAAAATTACTATGGATGATGTTACTGCTATTGCTGTTACTGCAGGACCTGGTTTAATTGGTGCATTACATGTTGGCTTACAATGTGCAAAAACTTTAGCGTTAATGTATCACAAACCTTTAATTCCAGTTCACCATTTATCCGGACATATTTACGCTAATGAATATGTAAATCCTTTAAAATTCCCTTGCTTAGCTATTGTTGTTTCTGGTGGTAATACTGAACTTGTTGTCATGAGAAAACATTTAGATTTCAATATTATTGGAGAAACTATCGATGATGCTATTGGAGAATCTTTTGATAAAGTTGCTAGAGTAGTTGGCTTACCATATCCTGGTGGAGTTTCTATTGATAGATTATCAAAAGAAGGTAAGCATACTTATGATTTACCTAGACCTTTACATGATCATTCTTATAACTATTCTTATTCTGGTTTAAAGACTGCAGTTATTAACTTAGTTCATAACTTAGAACAAAAAGGTGAAAAAGTTAATGTACCAGATCTTGCTAAATCATTCCAAGATACTGCTATTGATTTATTACTTGATAAAGCTTTACCTG
>DEWM01000092.1:0-7737 GCA_002363635.1 Caryophanales bacterium UBA3210
ATTTAATATGCCAGCAGCAAATAAAACATACGTAGCACGTTGGACTGTTAATACATATACTGTTTCATTAAGTCAAAATATAAATAATGCAGGTAGTGTTACTGGTGCAGGAAAATATCATTTCAATGATTCCTTGACTATTACCGCAACAACAAAACCAGGCTATACATTTAATGGCTGGTATGATGGAGAAACACGAGTATCTAATGAATTATCATATACATTTAATATGCCAGCAGCAAATAAAACATACGAAGCACGTTGGACTGCTAACACTAACACAGCTTATCATGTAGAACACTATTGGCAAAATATTGGAAATAATGATTATACATTGCATGAAACTGATAATAAAATAGGTACAACAGGTACATCAACAAATGCTGTTGCAAAGAATTATACAGGATTTACATCACCTACTTCAGTTGCACAAACAAGTATTAATGGTGATGGATCAACAGTTGTTAAGCTATACTATACAAGAAATGCATATACTGTTTCATTAAGTAAAAATATAAATGGTGCAGGAACTGTTAATGTTACTGGTACAGGAACATATAAATATGTAGAACAAGTAACTGTTACCGCTACAACAAAGCAAGGTTATACATTTGATGGTTGGTATGATGGTGTAACACAAGTATCTAATAAATTATCATATACATTTAATATGCCAGCAGCAAATAAATCGTATGAAGCACGTTGGTCTGCTAATACTAACACAGCTTATAAGGTAGAATACTATTGGCAAAATATTGAAGATAATGAATATACATTACATGAAACTGTTAATTTAACAGGTACAACAGATACATTAACAAATGCTGTAGTAAAGGATTATACAGGATTTACATTGCTAACTTCATTTAACCAAGTAAATATTGAAGGTGATGGATCAACAGTTGTTAAGCTATACTATACAAGAAATACATATACTGTTGCATTAAGTAAAAATATAGATAATGCAGGTAATGTTACTGGTGCAGGAACATATAAATATGGAGCACAAGTAAATATTAGAGCTACACAAAATGATGGTTATACATTTGTGGGCTGGTATGATGAAGAAAAAACACAAGTATATAGTCAAGCATCGCAAACATTTAATATGCCTGCGGAAAATATAACATATACAGCTAAATATATAAATTATAAAAAAGATGGAAATAAAGTTTATTTTGGTACATATCCTCAAACTAAGGTTGAAGCAACAAATGAAAATGGATTATCATCAATAGAATTTGATACAAATACATGGACAAGTTACAACTATTATATTTCAAATAAACAATCTGATTATATGTACTACAAGGATGTAGATATAAATAAAGATGGTATTAATGATTATAGAGGAGTTTATTTCACTAAATATAGACCAGAATATTGTTATCAATCATCTTATAATAGTACTGTTAATACATATAATAAACGCTATTCTACAAATACTATCTATTGGTTTAGATATGATCTAATAGAATGGAATATCTTAAAAGAAGAAGATGGCAAAGCATTAATCTTAGCTAATTTAATATTAGATAGCCAAGAATATTATCCAAGAAGCTACATCAGCCAAGAATTTAAACATAATGGTGGTAATGGTTATGCTAATAATTATGCATTATCTGAAATTAGAAAGTTCTTAAATGAAGATTTCTATAATACTGCATTCAACGAGTTACAAAAGGCATTAATTGAAACCATAACAGTAGATAATAGTGCATCCTCAACAGGTCAAAGTACAAATGAGTATGCTTGTGATGACACACGAGATAAAATGTTCTTGCTATCTTATAGTGAAGTAAATGATAGTAACTATGGATTGACTAATTTTTCAGTAAGAAAAGCTCAAGGCTCTGACTATGCTAAGTGTCAAGGTTTATATGTAAGTGCTAATAAGAACAGTTATTGGTGGCTGCGTTCGCCTATGTACATTGATGCTGACAACGCTTATTACGTCATTGACGATGGCCGTATCTTCGATTACATGGTCGACTACACTTGCAGCGGCGTCCGTCCAGCTTGTTGGATTAAACTGTAATAATAGCACAATATAGCTAATTAAAGACTAAAAAAAGACTTAATTCAAAATGAGTTAGGTCTTTTTTTTGCTAGAGCATAAAAAATATCCGTAAGATTTACCTACGGATATTTATAAGCTATTTAATGTTTAATATAGAAACACAATCTCTAGCAATCATAACTTCTTCATCAGTTGGAATAACTGCTACTTGGATTTTTGAGTCCTTTGTTGAGATTAAGCCTTCTTTACCAAATCTCATTTCTTGGTTTAGATCTTCTGAATATTCAACACCTAATGCTTCTTTGATGTTGTCGAGAACTTTTGCTCTGTACATTGGAGCGTTTTCACCGACACCTGCAGAGAAGATAAGTAAATCACAACCGCCGAGTCTTACATAGTATTGACCAATGTAGTCAGCAATTCTTCTTGCATATAATTGAATAGCAAGGATTGCTCTCTTATCGCCATTGTTTGCAGCAGCTTCAACGTCTCTAGTATCGTTTGAAACACCTGAAACCCCAAGAATACCTGATTTCTTATTTAATTCTTGGAAAACTTCTTCTGATGATTTACCAGTTACTTTAACAATTTCATTAAATACTGATGGATCCATATCACCAGAACGTGTACCCATCATGATTCCTCCAAGTGGAGTTAAGCCCATTGATGTAGCAACACATTTGCCATCTTTAACAGCTGTAATTGAAGCACCTGAACCAATGTGGCAAATAATCATTTTATTTTGTCCTGGTTTTAAATAAGATGCACCAGCTTGTGATAAGTATAAGTGTGAAGTACCGTGAGCACCATATCTTCTAATACCATATTTTTCATAGTATTCATAGTTGATAGGGAATAAGTAGTCTTGTGGTTCCATTGTCTGGTGGAATGCTGTATCGAATACTGCAATCTGACCAACGTTTGGTAATGCTTTCTTAAATGCTCTAAAGCCAATTAAGTGAGCAGCATTGTGTAATGGAGCAAGTGGTATTAATGATTCAATCTTCTTTTCTGTATCAGCGTTGAATTCAACAGAATGAGAGAAGTAAGAACCACCTTGAACAATACGGTGACCAATACCTTTAATTTCATCTAATGATTTGACGATTCCTTCGTCTACTAATGCTTCGAGTAACATTTCTACTGCTAAAGCATGATCTGGGATAGAGCAAATTGTTTCAGTCTTTTCGCCGTTATACTTGTATGAGAAGATAGCGTCTTCGTGACCAATTCTTTCTGCAATACCTGAGCAGATTACTTTTTCTTCTGGCATTTCATAAAGCTTAAACTTTAATGAAGATGAGCCAGCATTTACTGCCATAATTTTTGCCATAAATTTTCTTTCCTCCAAAAAATTTAACAAATTTATTTTAAATTAATTGGGTGATATATTCAACCTTTTAGATGAATTCATAGCATTACGTAATGTGTTTTAAACTCAAATAAAACTATTGTTGTTCTTTAATTTTAAAAATAGGAGTTATATTTGACTAAAATCTATATTTATAACAAAAAATAAAAATTATTTTAAGCTTTTATTTTTGTACTCAACGCATAATTTTTAAAAAGTTAATCTTGACTCATATTTTAGATAATTTTGTAGTAAAAACTCTAAATATGAATTTGTTCGTTTATAGAGAAACCCTCTTAAAAAGAAAACAAAATTGAACTATTTATTTAAAATTGTTAATGTAACAAACGTAACAATTAATTATCAAAAAATGGCCGAAATATTTAAAAAAGTGTTATTTTTGAACAAATCAGTTAATTTTTGAGTTGAAATAGCCAAAATTCTCCTAAAAACAAAAAATATAATTGTAAAATTATATACTTTAATGAATCGTTTTGTTAAAATTATTACATATAAATAATGAATAATAGGAGGTAAGATATGGCTTACGGACTACTTTATGACTTTTTATACGGACAAACTATAGAAGCTTTTAATTATTTCGGCGCACACTTCTGTAGAATTGACGGACAAGACGGAGTCATCTTTAGAGTTTATGCTCCAATGGCAAAAGCCGTATCACTAATCGGGGAATTCAACTCATGGGACCCAAGAGTCCATCAAATGAGTAGAGTCGAAGAAAGCGGTGTTTACGAAATCTTTGTCCCAGGAGTACAGCAATATCAATCATATAAGTATCATATCCTTACTTGTAATGATGAATGGGTTGATAAAGCTGATCCATTTGCATTCTTAGCAGAATTAAAACCAGGCAGCTGCTCAAGAACATTTGAAATTAATAATTTTGCTTGGCACGATAATGATTGGCTAAAACAAAGAGATAGAAACTTTGATAAACCTGTTTCAATTTATGAAATGCATTTAGGTTCTTGGCTTGGTATGCGTGATGGTAGATATTTGTCTTACGAAGAAATTGCTGATTATTTAATTCCTTATATTAAAGACAATGGTTTTACTCATGTAGAATTTATGCCTTTAACTCAATATCCTTTTGATGGATCGTGGGGATATCAAGCAACTGGTTTCTACGCAGTTGATTCTAGATATGGAAATCCTTTCCAATTAATGAGTTTAGTCGATAGATTACACCAGGCTGGTATTGGGGTAATTCTTGACTTTGTTGTTGTTCATTTTGCCACTGACCCATTTGGTCTATGCAAATTTGATGGCACAAATTTATATGAAGGACAAGGAACTAGTGAACGTTCTCAATGGGGTTCATACATGTTTGATTTAGGCAAAGATCCAGTTAGATCTTTCTTAATGTCCAGCGTCAACTATTTCATTTCATACTTCCATTTTGATGGCATTAGATTTGATGCTATTTCAAACGTTATTTATTATGATGGAGATTCTTCTAGAGGAGAAAATTCATACGCGATTGAATTTATTAAGAGATTAAATGGCAAGATACATTTATTCCATCCAGATGTCATGTTAATTGCAGAAGATTCTTCTGCTTATTCAGGGGTCACTAGACCTCTTGAATATGGAGGACTTGGCTTTGACTATAAGTGGGACTTAGGATGGATGAACGATACTCTTAAGTATTATGGTAAAGACCCTATTTATAGGAAATACCATCATCATCAATTAACTTTCTCAATGGCATATTTCTATTCAGATAATTTTATGCTTCCTTTATCTCATGATGAAGTAGTTCACGGTAAAGGAACTATCATCAATAAGATGTGGGGCAATTACGATCAGAAATTTGCACAAATTCGTAACTTATATACTTACCAATGGGCTCACCCTGGTAAGAAATTAAATTTCATGGGTAATGAACTTGGTTCATTTGATGAATGGAATGAAACTAAATCACTTCCTTGGAATTTAAAAACATTCCCAATTCACGATTCAGTTTCTCGTCTTGTCAGAGACTTGAACTTAATCTATAGAAGCGAAAAGGCTATGTATTTCGAAGAACATAATCCTAGCCACTTCCAATGGTTAATGGCAGATAATACAGAACAGTCTATTTATTGCTTCAAACGTACTGTTGGAGATGAAACATTAGTCTTCCTCTTCAATATGACTCCATATTTCTATGGACAGTACGATATCGGTGTTGATGAACCAGGTGAATACATCGAAATCTTTAACTCTGATAAAGATGTATATCATGGTAATAACCAATATAATGGCGCTCCACTATGGACACAAGAAAGCTGGTGTTTCAACCAAAGATATAAACTTACTATAAAGATTGCTTCATTCGGGGCTATGATCTTTAAACATGTGAAACCACATGAAGAACCTGTTAAGCAGGTAGAAACAGTTTCTACTGAAAAAGTAGAAGAAGTTATAGCAGAAAAAAATGTAACTGCAAAAAAGAAAACAGTTACTAGATCTAAAAAATCTAACAAGAAAAATTAAGGAGGATAAAATGTTTACAAACAAAGAAACTTTCAAAGAAGAGTTTAAAAAGAGAGTTGTCGAAAAATACGGGGTTGACTATAAGCGCGCTCACATTACAGAACTTTATGATGTTCTTGGCACTATGGTCAGAGACTACTCAGCAGAAGATTGGAAAAATTCTAAAGATATCGTTACAGAAAAACATGAAAAACAATTAGTTTATTTTTCAATGGAATTCTTAATCGGTAGATTACTTGTTAACAATATGCAGAACTTAGGTATCTACAATGTTGCACGTGATGGATTAAAAGAATTAGGCATCGATATCAACAAATTAGAAGATCAAGAATCAGATGCAGGACTTGGTAACGGCGGTTTAGGTAGACTTGCTGCTTGTTTCCTTGATTCAATTGCTTCTTTAGGTTATCCAGGACACGGAAACTGTATCCGTTATGAATACGGCTTCTTCAAACAAAAAATTGTTGATGGCCAACAAGTTGAAGTTCCAGATCAGTGGTTAGCAAACCCATATGTTTGGGAAATTAAAAAACCAAAGCATGCAGTAGAAGTTAAATTCTATGGTCAAGCTGAAACATATCAAGATGTTGATGGTTGTATCCGTTCAAGAACTGTCAATGCTATGTGTGTTAAAGCAGTTCCATATGATGTACCAGTTATTGGTTACAGAAACCATGTAGTTAATACATTAAGACTTTGGTCAGCAGAACCATCAGAAGAAAATTTACCTTCTAACTTATCATTCGCTGAATACTTACAGTCATTAAAAGAATTATGCCACGGTTTATACCCAGATGATTCAACTGAACACGGTCGTATCTTAAGATTAAGACAACAGTACTTCTTAGTTTCTGCTGGTTTACAATCAACAATTAGAAGCCACTTAAGAAAAGAAGGTACATTAAACAACTTATGTGAAAAGACTGTCTTCCAGTTAAATGATACTCACCCAATTCTTTCTATCCCAGAACTCATGAGATTACTCATGGATGAACACGGATTTGGTTGGGATGAAGCATGGTATCAAGTAACTCACATGATGGCATACACAAACCATACAATCATGGCAGAAGCTTTAGAAAAATGGCCAGTACATTATGTTTCTAACTTACTTCCACGTGTATATATGATTATTGAAGAAATCAATAGACGTGTCATTTTAGATTTAAGAGCAAAAGGTTATGATGATAACTTCATTAACTCAGTCAAGATTATCAAAGATGGTATGATTCATATGACAAATCTTGCTATCCATACAGTATTCTCAGTTAACGGGGTTGCAAAATTACACACACAGATTTGCTGTGAAGATACATTCAAAGAATTCTACCAATTATATCCAGAAAAATTCAACAACAAGACAAATGGTGTTACACACAGAAGATGGTTTGTTTGTGCAAACCCAGAATATGCTGATTTAGTTTCATCTAAGATTGGTGATTCATGGATTACAAACCCAGATGAATTAGAAAAATTTGCAAAATTTGCTGATGATAAGAAGGTTCAAGAAAGATTCTTAGAAATCAAGAAAGCAAATAAAGTTAAACTTGCTCAGTATGTAAAAGAACACAATGGCATTGATATTGATGTAGATTCAATCTTTGATGTTCAAATCAAGAGATTACATGCTTATAAGAGACAGTTAATGAACTTATTTAGAATCATCTATTTCTACAATAGAATGAAAGAAGATCCATCATTCAGAATTGCACCTCATACATATATCTTTGGCGCAAAAGCTGCTCCTTCATACTATTTAGCAAAGAAGATTATTGAATTAATCAACAAGGTTGCAGATAAAGTTAATAACGATCCAGAAATTTCAAAATATATGAAGATTGTCTTCATTGAAAACTATGGTGTATCT
>DEWM01000092.1:7885-18110 GCA_002363635.1 Caryophanales bacterium UBA3210
ATGGTCAACGGTGCTTTAACACTTGGTACTCTTGATGGGGCGAACGTTGAAATCGACCAATTAGTAGGTTCAGATAACGACGTAATCTTCGGTTTACGCACACCTGAAATTGAAGCATTAAGAAGAGATGGTTCATATTCTCCTTGGGATGTATATAACCAAGATGCAGACGTTAAGAAGATTATGGATTCATTAGTAGATGGCACATGGTCATATAACCACGATGAATTCAAAGTTATCTTTGATGAAGTTATGTATAGAAATGATGAATATTTCATCTTAAAAGATTTACCATTATATATTGAAGCATCACTTAAGATGGATAAAAAATACCAAGACAAGTATGCTTGGGCAAAATCTTGCTTAATTAATACTGCAAAATTCGGTTATTTCTCATCAGATCGTACAATCAACGATTACGTTAGAGATATCTGGCATTTAAAGAAAATTACAAAATAATATTTTTGAGAATCCTTCGTAAGAGGGATTCTTTTTTAAACATAATATTGCCTCTTTTCATAATCATTGCAGCTGAATTGTGTTCTTATTTCAATAAGTCTTTAGAAAACTATGCTCTTATTCCATTATTTCTATTTATTGATTTTTTCAATGCTTTATCAAATTATCATTTTAAATTCAACGGTTTTGCAAAAAAATCAAACGCTATATTGTAATTTGAATACTACAAATTAAAAAGAATTACATTATTATCAAAACCACGAAAACAACTAAAAAGGGGCATTTTGCCCCCCCTTTTATTAACAAATGAGGTGTTTTTATATTCCAAGCCTACTCTAATGAAGAGGCAAGACGTGGATGATATGAAAAAGTGCCATAAAGTCAGATATTATGAGAATTTATGGCACATTTAATAATTTTGGAACAAATTTCATCGTATTATTTTATGTTTAAAATATTTTTCTTGAAAATTAACGTTCTTTTCTATTTCATCGTTAGAATACTCTTTATCATTATTACATACCACTAATTTATCTTCATTATCATTAAGTCTATGAATTACTGCTATTACTTTACCTTCAAAGATTTTTACTGGTTTTTCTTCTCCTAAAATATATGCATCTTGATATTCATTATCTAAAGTTTTTAATTCTTTTATATACCCATAATTTAATTGATATATTATTCCGTCATGATTAAATCCAATAGGTCGATCAATATGTACTGTCACCTTTTTGTTTATTAATGAATTCACAGATTCTAGATAAATTAATCTTCGCATACAATCAAGACTCTTTTTTGAAATATCATTTTCATAATTAATATTTTCCATCATTCTCTCAGCAGCTTGTACGATATCAAAAGTATGTCCTATATTATAGTGTTTAACTATTTCTCTAGCATTGAACAAATTATATACGGTTTTACTGCTTAAATTATATTTAATAGAAAGGCATCTATAAATATAACCAATCCAAAACATTTGATCTTCAGTATATTTCGTTTTTCCATAATTGCTTACTCCAAACTCTTCATCAAGCAAATCAAACGTTTCTTCAGTAGAAATAGATTGGAAAAGGAAAGTCTGTTCATCAAAAGATTTAGCAATACTAGATAGCATGAATCTTCTAATAAAAATAGGAGAACTATATTTTGTCTTTTTTACAGAATTTTCAAAAATCTTAGCTTGTAATTGACACAATTTAATTTCAATAGAAGTTAATGGTTTCATTTTAATATTTCTCCTATGTATCTTCCTTTATTTTTATACTTAATTCTAGACATTTTTACTTTTTGCTGACCATTGTTTGTTAATGATACTCGTCCTTCAATGCATTTTTCTTTTTCTTTATTGCAAACATACAATTCCTGCAAATAAGAAATTGAATCAATAGCTTTCTTTGTCTTTAAAATATATTGATATCCTAAATTAGTTGCAGCAAGTGCATGTCTACATTGTTCATCAGTTATCTCATTTTCTACAAATTCATTAATTATGTCAAACATTCGATTATCAGCTATTGGAGCAATAATTACATCGGCTTGTTGAATTTTTTGCAAAATTTTCTGGATGACAATAGTATTTTCATATTCTTTGAGCCAACCTCTAAAATAAGCAATTGATATCATCCAATCATTATCGACATTATATTTGTATATTTTCAAATTATTGGTGTTCATTTTAAATGCATATACTTTATTTTTATTAATTGTTGAAATATAATTGGCTGCTTGTTCATAATTTTCGCCTAAATAAAATCCTTTTCCAAAATCATTATTCAATTTAGAATTGTGTTCTATATCAATTGGCATAGAAAAATCTTTTTTTGCTCCGTGAAATAAAACGATATGGCCATCATCAACATGATTCTCTTTAAGCAATTGTTCATAAATATTGTTTATTTTTATATCTTTATCATAGGCATAACAATATAATTTTTCTAAATTTAAATCATCTATATTTTTACGATTATGTTTCCAATTATTCACCGTTTCATAACTTACACCTAATTCAGAACCAAGTTCTGTCTCTGTGAGATTTAATACATTACATAATAATTTAATCTCTTTGCTTACATTCATATTTATTGCCCTCCAATTTTTAACTATATTATATACTAGTTCATAATCAAGTTAAATACTTCTTTATATACTAGTTCATAAACAAGTTTACGTTTTTTATATTTTCAAAAAATGTATCTATCTTGCTCTAAATAAGAAACTTGATTCAAAAAATGAACTTAATAGTATTTATGATAGAATATATCTCAATTTTATGAAATCGCTTTCAAAATATACTTGCAAGTCGAGATTTGACTTGCTATACTCGTAATTGATAGGAGGTATCTCACTTTATGTCAAAACTATTAGAGAAAAGAAAGAAAGCTGTTTTAGATGTTGCAACTAAATTATTTATTGAAAAGTCAATTGAATCAGTTACAATGTCAGATATTGCAGAAGCTGCTCAGATTGGAGAAGCAACATTATATCGTTACTTTGGGCAAAAGGAGAACTTAGTTGTAGAATGTGTTACTGAAATTTGGAAGGTCGTTGGTCAAAAATATTTTGATCCTCATGCTTTCGATATGTATGAAACAGGCTACAAGAAAGTCGAAAGATTCTTTAGCTTATTCTTAACTTTATATATTGAGCAATTATCAGCTTTAAAATTCATTAATAATTTTGATAACTTTGTTGCAAATAGAAAGATTGATATTGAATTCTTAACTGATTACAACAAGATTATTTTATTTGCAAAGACTAGATTCCTCGATTTATACAAAGAGGGCTTACTCGATGGTTCAATCCAGAAGGGGATTAATGCTGATGTTTACTATTATTCTTCAACAAAAGCTATCTTTGCCTTATGCGGAAAGTTATCTCAACAACCTATCGTTGCCTCAGATACTCAAGCAAATGATCTAGATCAGATTAAGATGTTAATCCGTATGATCACAAATTATATAAAAGAATAATAGAAAAATAGAAAGGAAAAAAATATGTCGGACAAATCAAGTGTAATTTTTGGTAATCCAATGCCAAAGAGTACTATTAAAAAAGCTAACAAGAGCAAAAAGAAATTTATTAAGGAATTTGGAGACGATTCAAATAAAGTCTACCACTTAAAAGCTGTTCCTAATGAAACATTGGACTTTATTGGAGTACAAAACTTAGTTCTTTCCGATGAACCATTAAAATTAGACGATAAGGCATTCATTGTCGGTAATATTCGTATGGGATTTGGACATTATAGAATTTCTATCGCTATGGCAAGCTGTGCTAAAGCACTTGGCTACACACCATACTGGTTCGATCTTGCATCATTTGATGCTACAGGTTCTAAAGTTATTAGAAAACAAAACGATATGTATTCAGTCGCATCTCGTATTTCTCAAAAATCAAAATTATTTAACAAATTAGTTTGGGAACCATTAAACTCAGAAGGTTTCAAGAAGATTACTTATAATGCACCAGACCAGAAAAATGCTGAACTTATGGCACCTTTATGCCATGACTTTCCAAAAGATGTACCATATGTTGGTACTCATGTTTGGCCTTCACAAGCTGCAGTTCATGCTGGCTTAACTCATGTAGTTAACGCAATTCCTGATAACTGGCCAATGGGTTTACATTTATCAGAAGGTGCAATCCACACAGTTCAAACTCCATTTGCATTCTTAGGTTATAAGAAATTAAATGGTTTTGCTAAAACTGAATTAAAACATATGCCAAAAGGTACATTAAAGAATGTAGGCCACTACATCGACCACGAACTTGTTGCTAATTTAAAAGAAGATACAGCAAAACGTTTAGAAAGAGCAAAAGGCAAACAATTAAGATTCTTAATGACAGTTGGTGGAGCAGGTGCTCAATACAACTTATTCAAAGATATGATTTCATTCTTAATACCATATCTTAAAGAAGGAAGAATTGTTTTATTCATTAACTTTGGTGACCACCAAAACGTTTATGAAAAATTAAATAAAGAAATCAAAGAATATGATTCATTAAATACAAAATTCTTTGATGAATATGCTGAATTTAAAAAATTCGTTGCAGGTATCGATAATAGTGAATTACATGGTATTTATTCTGTATACCACAAAGATATCTTTGAAGCAGTTTACTCAACAAACTTACTCATGAGATTCTCTGATTTACTTATTACAAAACCATCTGAACTTGCATTCTATCCAATTCCAAAACTTATGATTCAAAGAGTTGGTGGACACGAAGCATATGGTGCTATCCACGCTAGTGAAATTGGTGATGGAACTTGGGAATGTAGAGATATCGAAGCAATTTCTTCAATGATCAAATTAATGCTTGAAGATGACGATGTCTTAACAGAACTCAACAATAACATCTTAAGACTTAACGAAAACCACACATACGATGGAGGTTACGAAGTCGTTAAACTTGCTGTTGCAGGCAAAATTGATTAATAGATAAACAAAAATTGAGTAGCACATGTAGGGTAGGCGCTTAGACGCCTATCCTATTTTATCTTAACTAAGATTTTTTAAATTTTTACCAATAAATAGTCAAATTATTTTGTAAATAAAATAGATGGAGGTAAAAATATGAAAAAACATATTAAATTATTATTAGTAGGTTTAAGTACTTTAGTATTAAATGTCGGTTGTACTTCTATAAGTGATATCACAAATATAGTTGGTATAAATACAAATTCTTCAACAAATGAAACTACAAAATCAACATCTTCTGAGAGTGCAGTTAAATATGCTGGACAAGAAATTACTTTAAAGATGTTAAATGAAGCAACCAGTGTTACTACTTTGCCTTCTACTGGAGACTCTAAATTATTAGTTATTCCAGTTTATTTTTCTGATTATTCTCCTACTAAAATGGGCTTAGAAGAAAGTGAAATTCAAAATAATATATATAATGCTTTCTTTGGTGAAAGTGAAGATACTGGATGGGAATCAGTTTCTTCATATTATACAAAATCTTCTTATAATAAATTAAATATCACAGGTGAAGTATCTCCACTTGTTAATTTAAATATGACTTTATCAGAAGGTGCAGCGTTAACATCTTCAACTTCATCATATTATGAACCAACATATACTTTCTTAGAGACTGCTGTAAATTGGGTGAAAAATAATACTGATATCGATGTAACTAAGTACGATACTGATAAAGATGGATATATTGATGGGGTGTGGCTTGTCTATTTAAATCCATATTTAACATCTACTACTAATCTTGATTATTATATTAAAAGTGAAGGATGGAACAAAACTTCATTAGCTAATTCAAGATCTAATGACTATATAGATTATTCTAATATATCAAATATTTCTTGGGCGTATACTTATTGGGATTATTCTACTACCGCTTCAATTACTTCACCTAACCCAAAAGCTTATTGTTGGGCCTCATATTCATTCTTGAAGGAAGGTGGATATGATAAAGTTGACGCTCATACCTTTATCCATGAAACAGGCCATCTTATGGGCTTAGAAGATTATTATTCATATGATTATTCTGACGCTCCTATTGGAGGACTTGATATGATGGATAATAATATAGGAGATCATAATGCTTATTCTAAATATTTACTTGATTGGATTACTCCAACCTTAGTAAGTGAAAAAGGTACATATACATTATCTAAATTTACAGAAACTGGAGATGCATTAATTATTCCTGCATCATATTCATCTTGGAATAATTCTTCATATAACGAATACTTAATTATTGAATTCTATACACCTGATGGACTTAATCAGTTAGATGCAGAAAATCCTTATGCGTCAGGTGCTCAAATGTTTACTAAACCTGGCATATTAATCTATCACGTAGATTCTAGAATGGTTAAAGTAACTGAATCGACTGCACCAATTAGAGGCCCAAGAGGAGGTACTCAAACATCTTATTCATATACATATGTAAATAGTTATTCTTCACCTACATCTACTTCATATACAACAGTTGCTTCATCAAATACTGCTTCATATTCAAATAGTAATGGTAGATTAATTAATTTAATTTCCTCTTCTTATCCAACTGGAACTATTACTACTACTTCATATTCACCTTTCCCAATGGGAGTAGTATATACATCAACTTCAGCATATTATTATCAAGATAGAGATTCATATCGCGCTGATGATTCAGATATGTTTGTAGTAGGTGATTCTATTACTTCATTTAACTTCAATAATGGAAAATCATTATCTTATGATATTAGTATCACAAGTATTGATGAAACAAGCGCTACTATCACTTTAAGCTAATCTATATATTGAAAATAAATCTCTCTTTAAATGATATTGTAATTTTGGTAATATTAAATTACGACACATTTAAGGGGAGATTTTTTTAATATAACTTATGAGGGAAACATTATACAAATTATATAATATTAAACATCTCCTTAATGGTGATTAATTTTTTAATCTAACGAAGGGAGATATATGAAAAAAATTAGTAAATTACTACTTGTTTCTTTACTTGGTTTAACAGTAGTATCATGTCAAGATAATAAGCCTAGTAATGATGTAGGAGAACTTAATAATAACGTTACTTCCTCTGAAGGTACATCTAGTGAAGAAAGCAGTTCACAAAATTCTGAAAATACATCATCAGGACCAGTTTCTTCAGAAACTACAACTAGTGAAATTGCTTTAGGTAAAATTGAAGGGGAAGAATCTATCGATGAATATGGATTAGTAACTAATCCAGTAGTAGGTAAAGAATATTATTTTGGAGTTGAACAACTTACTTTAGACCAAATGTTATTCTTTTCTAGTAGTCTTTCGGGTAAATACTTTAATTCAACAGATGATTATAGCTTAAGCCCTAAAGTTAAACTTGAAAGTGTAGCAGGTGGTTTTAGAATTGCATTTGAAGTTGAAGGACAAAAGCAATATTTAAATGCTAGTAGGTCAGGTACTCAATTTAAAGCTGTTATTTCAAATGATCCAAATACATTATGGACATACGATACTCAATATAATGTTTTTGTATGCGAAATTGATGGCAATAAAGGATTTGTTGGCTCTAAAAGTGATTATGAAACATTCTCAGTTTATTCATATAAATCAAATAAAAGCAAAATAGATAAAACAATATATCCTGCACGTTTTTATGATGTAGAAACAACTGAAAAACTATATGCACCATTTGATCCTAATTCGATTGAAAAAGATGATGTAGTTCTTACTGAAGAAGAAAAAGTTAATAAAATCGCAGGACAAAAGATTACATTATCAGAAGTAGGAGATATGAACCAGGTTGTTTATACTCCTTCTACTGGCAAACAAAAATTATTAGTAGTACCTGTTATGTTCTCTGATGTTTCATTGGAAGATTTACAGAAAGCATCAGATGAATATAATTGGGAGGTAGATTATTCTTCTAAAGAAAAAGTTAAATCTAATATTGAAAAGACATTCTTTGGAGAATCTAATGAAACAGGTTGGGAATCTGTTAAGTCATATATGAATAAATCATCATATGGTAAACTTGAATTATCTGGTACAGTAACTGATTTCTATCAATCATCTTATACATTAAAAGATTACTTGGCTTTAACTGGTAGCGGTGATCTTAAAGATTATTATCAGCCTTCTTGGACTATGGTTGATGATGTTGCAAAATGGGTCATGGACAATCATCCTGAATATAAAGATGAATATGACCAAAATAAAGATGGTTTCATTGATGGTATCTGGATGGTCTATATGGCACCTAACTCAGGTAAAGATATGGATCAAGATTCTGGAGAATATGAATGGTATAAATCATATTTAGGTAAATCATATAATAATTATGTTGATTATACTGATGAAGAAAATCCAGTTGATAAAGTTAATAATGAAATGTGGGCATATGTCTACTGGAACTACAACAATTATTCTAAAGAAGAACAGGGTACACCTTACGTCTATGGCTGGGCAGGATATGATTTCTCTGCAGAAGGCTATGGCAAAGATGTATTAGATGCTCATACATTTATCCATGAAACTGGCCATATGTTAGGCTTAGAAGATTATTATGACTATTCTCAAGAATCATCTCCTTTAGGTAGCGTCGATATGCATGATGCTAATATTGGTGACGATAATGCTTATTCTAAATATTTATTAGACTGGGTTTCTCCAGAAGTTAAATGGGAAAAGGGAGAATATACTTTAAAACCATTTGAATCATCAGGTAATGTCTTCTTATTACCAAGATCTACATTTGGTGATTCACCATTTGATGAATATATCTTACTTGAATTCTATACTCCAACTGGATTAAATGAATTAGACTCAACAGGTTATCCAGGAAATGGTATTTCAACATTTACTAAAGAAGGTGTTAAAGTTCTTCACGTTGATTCAAGACTTGCAAAAGTTGATGCAACAAAAGAAGAAGTCGTTGCATTTACTAATAAGTTCTATGATGATGAAGATTATTATACAATTCTTGCTCACTCAAATACTGTTGCATATAACGCAGTTGAAGGTGATGAATCTAGATTACTTACATTAGTAAGCTCACAGCATATTGGAGAAAATTATTATTATCCAATTACATTTACCGCTACTGATGAAGATTTATTCTATGAAGGTGATGTCTTACCATCATCATTTAAATTCAATGATGGAACTGAACTTGGTTACACAGTAACTATTGGCGAAAGAACATCAGAAGGTATTAAAATTATAATTTCTTAAAAATTTTTAGGTCGGATTTTATTCAAAATTCGACCTTTTTTGATAGTATTTGTTATTTTTATGTCATTAGGTACTTTACAAATTGCTCTTTTTTGCTAAAATTATTTGCATTCGGGGGATCTATTATGAAGAAAGTAATTAATTTATTATTTATTTCATTTATCTCTCTTACTCTTGCTAGCTGTAATTCAAATCCTACATCTAGTGAAATTGGTTCTAGCGAACAAAATACTATCATTAATCCAGTATCATCTTCTACATATGATATTGATTTTGCGAATTCCTTAAAATCTATTAAGATTTCTGAAAAGCAAAGTGCTAAAGAATTGTTAGTAGAGCAGTTAGGTAATCATGTCGTATCTTATGATATGTATAATTTATATTATGATGGAGGAGCATTAAAATTTGGTTCTTCATCTTGCGGCGGTGATTTAGAAATTGAACTGGATATTACAATCACTTCTGCAACCTTTAAAGTTAAAACATATACTAAATCGTATAAAGATACATGGTCTTCTAGTGAAGTTAAGACTATCTATAACATCGATCATACAGAACTTGTAGTAAACGGAATAGGAGAGAAATTACCATACGAAGAAAATAAAGATTCAGTATATTCATTAGTTTCTTATACCTTTAGTGAACCAACTAATAAATTATCAATTCATACATTTAATGCAGATGATGAAAACAATACTAATAATTGTCGTGCATTTATTGATAATATTTCATTAAATTATTAATAAAAAAATAGGCTTAATTAAATAAGTCTATTTTTCTTTAAATCAATAATTAAATCTACAATGTTGTCTTCGTTAAAGACTTTAATACCATTTTCTTGTAATAGTTTAGTAGTAATACCTCTACCTTCAACTTTTACTCTTTCAAACTTTCCATTATAAACTAGAGTAGAGCCGCATGAAGGTGAACCATTCTTTAATAATGCGTATTTAATATTGTTTTCTTTTGCGGTTTTTAAAGCGATTTTTGCACCATTTTTGAAATATTCAGTAACATCTAATCCAACTTCATTTTCAACTTTATCAGAAGAAACAATTTCTGAAGGAATACGA
>DEWM01000056.1 GCA_002363635.1 Caryophanales bacterium UBA3210
ATAGAGTAGATGTAACTTTAACACGTGGAGAACTTATTGGTAGAGCTCCAGATTTGCTTGTTAATATGATGGAAGTTAGAGGTATTGGTATTATCGATGTCTCTAAAATGTTCGGCGTTAACGCAGTAGTTGATTTAAAGAAGATTGATTTATTTATTAAATTAGTTCCATTAGATGGGACAATGGAAATTGAACGTTTAGGCGGAACAACAAAATATTATGAAATTCTTGGACAAAATGTTCCAATTATTACTATTCCTGTTACCGGCGCTAGAAGTGTTGGTGACATCATTGAAGTTGCAGTTACTAACTTTAAACTTAAAAAGAGTGGTTATGACTCAACATACGAATTTGAAGAAAGACTTAATGAATTATTAAAGAAAGGTGAATAACCATGATTCCAAATATCTTATCTTTACCAAAGTCATTTGGCATTGGTAATTTCCAAATAACATTTTATGCATTAATTATTTTAACTGCAGGTCTTACGGCATTATTTTACGGTATGATTCGTTTTAAAAAGATGAATCTCGATCCAACTAGACTTGAAAATGTCTTTTTAGTTGCATTCCCATCGGGCTTAGTGGGTGCAAGAATTTGGTATATTATTTGCCAGTTCCAAACAGAATTTAAATATTATTTTGAACAAAGCTTCTGGACAGGACTTGGTTCATTTATTGGAATTAAAAACGGACATTTTGAAGGTATTGCAGGACTAGCTGTTGAAGGTGGAGCATTACTTGGAATTATTGTAGGTATGCTTTTTGTCCACTTCCGTAGAAAAGAAATGAAAGTCTTTGATATTTCAGATGTCATCGTTCCAGTTATTCTTTTATCACAAGCAATTGGAAGATGGGGTAATTTCTTTAACCAAGAAGTATATGGTCAACCAACTGATCCTTCATCATGGTCATGGCTTGGCCAATGGTTTGTTGATCAAATGACAATAGGAGGACAATTTAGAACTCCATTATTTTTAATTGAATCATTATTTAACATATTAGGATTCTTAATTATCTTGGTCTTTACTCTTAAACCAGTTAAAGAAAAATTACATCTAGCACCAGGTACAACAACATTTGCATATTTTGTTTGGTATGGACTTTTAAGAGCACTTATGGAACCATTAAGAGATACTAGATATATCATGAATAATTCTATTTCAGTTACTATGTCATGGATTTTCTTTGGCTTTGGTGTAACAGGAATTATTATGTCATACGTATACAAGTTATATTTAAGAAAGAAATTCCACTTACATGGTTTAGACAAAAGAGTCGCTCCAAATGTTTATTTAGAATATTGCTCAGATAATTATATTGATTATGATTTCAATATCGTTTTAAAACCAGGACATACTATCTCAAAAACAGAAGATGTTATCAATTATAATCACGATGAAAATGCTGCAGTAAATATTCTTTTAGAAGGTAGAACTAAACATATTCCTTCAGAAGGAAATACAGTCTTAGCTGCAAAATCAAAAAATGCACGTCCTAGAGTTACACCTAAAGTACAAAATCCTTTAGCGCATGCTTCAACTAAGACAACAAAGAAAACTCAAACTACAAAGAAAGTTGAAACAAAAAAGAAAACAACTTCTTTAAAAGAGAAGAAAAAAGAAAATGTTGGGAAAAGAGTTGCTACAACTAAAACAAAAAAGCCAACTAAATAAAATTGATTGAATAAAAAATCCACTTATAGTAGTATGATTCTACGGGTGGATTTTTATTATGAAACAAGGTTCTTTTACTCAACAAGTTAAAAATGAAATATGTGCATATGGATATGAAGAGAAAAACTATTTACCACTTCTTTCAGGCTTTGTAAAAACTAATGGGGCTATTGGTATTTCTAACCATGGGCTATCTTTAAACTTACAAACAGAAAATTCACAGATTGCAAGATTAATATATAAAGCATTTAATACAGTCTTTGGAATTACTCCATCATTTTCATATTCAAGAAAAATGAAATTAGATAAAGGAACTGTCTATCATTTATCAGTATCAGATAACGTAACTGATATTTTAGAAAAATTAGAGATTATGGTAGATGGAGAAACAACATTACCAAAGACAGTACTTGATAAAGATGGTGTTAGATACTTTATTGCAGGTACATTTTTAGCGTCTGGCTCAGTCAATTCACCTTCTTCCCATAACTATCATTTACAGATGATTGTTCAAGAAGAATCATTAGCAAAAATGCTAATTAAACAACTTAATAAGTTTAAGAATGAAAGAAATATGGATTTCAAATATATTGCAAGAAAAAATAAATATGTAATCTATTTAAAGAAAGCCGATCAAATAACTACATTCTTATCATTAGTAAATGCAACTTCGTCAATGCTTGATTTTGAAAATATCAGAATCGAAAAAGATTTCATTAACTCAGAAAATAGATATCAAATTTGCTTCAACGCTAATTATGAAAAATCAATTGCAAAAGCAAATGAACAACTAGAAGATATTAGAATACTTGAAGAAACACATTACACATTCAAGTTAACTCAAAAAGAAAAATATGTAATGGAAGCGAGAAAAGAAAATCCAGATGCACCATTATCTCAACTCGTAAGTTATTTAGAAGGTAAGTATCCAGATATTACAGTTTCAAAGTCAGGATTATCTAGAATTTTTAATAAAATACATGATACTGCACTCTTTGCAAAGAGAAAGGGATAGAGATTATGAATATCTATGAACAGTTAGGCAAGAGAATTGCATATTTAAGAATGCAAAAGAAAATGTCACAAATGGATTTTGCATTAGAAGCAGGAATAAATAAAAACTATTTATGTGATTTAGAAAATGGTAAAAGAAATCCAACTCTTTTAATTCTCAATAAAATTGCACGTTGTTTAAAAATAAATTTATCAACATTATTTCAAGGAATTGAAGACTTTACTATCGAAGATTTCGTCAATGCAGTCTCAAAAAAATAGATAAACAATAAAATGAACCTTATAAAGGTTCTTTTTTTGTAACTCAAAATGAAAAATCATTCGATATTTAATTACTTAATTCGATATTTATTTACTTATATAAATTTTAAATTTATAATGTGTTTGTTAGTATAAAGGAGAAAATAATACTATGAAAAACGTTACACAATTAGAAAATATTGCTAACAAAGTAGTTTTAGTCAGAGTAGACTTCAACGTTCCACAAAAAGATGGCGTTATCTCTGATAACAACAGAATTGTTGCAGCATTACCAACAATTAAAGAATTACTTGGTAAGGGTGCTAAAGTTGTCTTAATGTCACACTTAGGAAAAGTTAAATGGAAAGATATCAAAAAGGGAAAAGCAACTCTTGAAGATATTGAAAAACAAAAAGCAAAGAATAACATGGCACCAGTTGCAGATGAACTTGCAAAATTATTACCAGGTGTTAATGTTTCATTCTCAGCAGCAACAAGAGGCGCAGAACTCTCAGATAAAGTTGCAGCATTAAAAGCAGGAGAAGTTTTACTTGTTCAAAATACACGTTATGAAGCAGGAGAAGAAGCAAACGATGCAGAACTCGCAAAAGAATGGGCATCATTTGCAGATGCATTCGTTATGGATGCTTTCGGTTCAGCACATAGAGCACACGCTTCTACAGTCGGTGTACCAGAATTATTAAAGAAAGAAGGCAAACAAACAGCAGTTGGCTTCTTAGTAGAAAAAGAAGTTTTAAACTTAAAGAAAGTTGTAGAAGTTCCAGCAGATAGACACCCATATGTTGCTATCTTAGGTGGCTTCAAAGTTTCAGATAAGATTAAAGTTATTGAATCATTACTTTCAAAATGCGACAAGATCATCATTGGTGGCGCTATGTCATACACATTCAAAGTTGCTCTCGGTGGCAAAGTAGGTAAATCACCATACGAACAAGACCAAATTGAATACGCAAAGAAAATGTATGAAACTGGCAAGATTGTTTTACCAATCGACTCAGTAGTTGCAAATGACTTCGAAAACCCAACAGATGTAAGAATTGTTCCATCAGACAATATCCCAGACGGATTTGAAGGTATGGATATTGGTCCAAAGACAAGAGAATTATATGTTAAAGAAATTGCTTCAGCAAAGACAGTATTCTGGAATGGCCCAATGGGTGTATTCGAAAGAGATGAATTCGCAGCAGGTACAGCAGCAGTATGTGAAGCATGTGCAAACTTAAAAGATGCATTCACAGTTATTGGCGGTGGCGATTCAGCTTCAGCAGCTAAGAAATTAGGCTACAAAGAAAAATTCTCACACGTTTCAACAGGTGGTGGTGCTTCACTTGAAATGATTGAAAATAATGGTCACTTACCAGGAATTGATGTAATCGGAGACTAATTAAAATGGCAAGAGCAAAATTATTATTAGGCAACTGGAAAATGAACAAGACTGTTTCTGAAGCAAAAGAATTTGCTTTAGGCAGCAAGGAAATCGCAGCATTTGCAAAAGCAAATAATGTATTAGTTGGTGTTGCTCCAACATTCCTTTGCTTACAAACAGTAAAAGAAAACGTTGCAGACAATATGATCGTTGCAGCACAAAACTGCCATTTTGAAAATAGTGGTGCTTTCACAGGCGAAGTTTCAATCCCTATGTTAAAGGAAATTGGTGTTAACTGGGTAATCATTGGTCACTCAGAAAGAAGAACATACGATAATGAAACAAACGAAAAGTGCAACAAGAAGATGGTTAAGTTAATCGAAAACGATATGGTACCAGTATATTGTGTTGGCGAAACTTTAGAAGAATACGTAAATGGAAAAACTAAAGATGTAGTTAAGCAACAAGTAAGAATTGGTTTAGCAGGCTTATCAAAAGAAGCAGTTAAGAAAATCGTTATTGCTTATGAACCAGTCTGGGCTATTGGTACAGGTAAGAGTGCAACTCAAGAAATCGCTCAAGATGTTTGTGCATACGTAAGATCAGTAGTAAGAGAAATGTATGGTGAAGCAGCAGAAGAAACATTAGTTCTTTACGGCGGATCTGTAAAACCAGAAAACATTAAAGCATACTTATCATCACCAGATATTGATGGTGCATTAGTAGGTGGTGCTTCATTAAAATTAGATTCATATCAAGCAATGCTTGAAAATTTAGTAAAATAAATTTTGCTATAAAATCTATATATAATATATAAAGGAGTGGAGAAATCTGCTCCTTTTTATTAAATTTAGGGAATATTAAGTGCAAATTATTCCCATTTCCTATGTGGAAAACTGTGGAAAGATGTGGGTAAGTAAATATATTAAAAAAAGTGATAAAAATATTTAAAAAAATGCTTGCAATATAATTTACATCGTGGTTTAATAACAAAGGCGTCACGAAAGAGACACCAAAAATTAATCAATATCTCGAGAGAGAATTGGTACTTGATCTTTGAAAACTAGACAGA
>DEWM01000077.1 GCA_002363635.1 Caryophanales bacterium UBA3210
AAGATTAGCAAAATCTCAATATGTTAAAAATTTTGTTTTTAAAGGCGGATTCTTGCTTTCTACTACTTTAGGTATTGATTTTAGATCCACAATGGATATGGATTTCTTATTAACAAAATTAGCAATGAACAAAGAAAATATTGAGAAGATTTTTAAAGAAATTGCTGAAATAGATGTCGAAGACAGTATTATTTTTGAATTTGTTGATATTAATGATATTCGACAAGAAGATGAATATGGTGGTTTTAATGTCTCCTTGCTAGGCAGGCTTGAGAATATTAAGGTGGTGGTGAGTATTGATATTGCTACTGGTGACCCAATTACTCCATCATCTGTTTCTTATAATTATAGATGTTTATTTGACAACGAAATTTTGACCTTTGCTGCCTATAATTTTGAAACTATTATTGCCGAAAAACTTCAAACAATTCTCAATAGAGGTGTGACAAACAGTAGAAGTAAGGACTTCTATGATTTATATATCATCTATAAATTAAGATGGAATGATATTAATGTTTCCACTCTTAAAGAAGCGTTTAATAATACGTGTAGATATAGAAATACTATTTTTTCTTCGGAACACGCGACTGAAATAAAGGATCAAATTGAAAATGATTTATCTATGCAGAAAAGATGGGAATCATTTTCAAAGAAGAATGAATTCGCCTCTGATATATCGTTCTCTGACATAATTTTTGTATTAAACATTATTTTAGAAACAACGCTTAAATAAGACATTTCTTATAACCATCTTTATAAAATCGTATACGTCAAAATTTAACACTCTTACAAAAAGTAAGAAAAATGATATCCTCTTAGGTGAAAACTTAGGACTATTTATGGGAAAGTATTATACAGATTATGAGAGATATGAGCATTGTAGAAAATACAGATTATCTAGTATTATAGTAATTTGAAACTATAACATTAGATTATCTTTTTCTTTTTTATCATACGTGTAAAATATTGACGTATACTCCAAATGTATTTAATACAATATTTACAAAACTTTAGTAAAATCATTTTTTTGAAAGTGTATGTAGCAAAAGTTAACAAACCGAAAAATTAAAAAAGGTATCAATTACGATACCTTATCATTTTTAAAGTGGCGGAGGAAGAGGGATTTGAACCCTCGCACGGTGTTACCCGTCTATGAGCTTTCCAAGCCCACCCCTTCAGCCTCTTGGGTATTCCTCCAGTGCGTGTATTATTTTATCTTAAATTTACCCATTTGTCATTAAAAATAAATAAAATATTTATTTGTTATGATATAATGCAAGCGGTGAAACAATATGAAGCAGATTACAGTAACAAAAAAAGATGAAGGACAGACTATATATAAATTCGTTAAGAAGTATCTTAATGAAGCTCCTTTATCATTCATTGAAAAGGTCTTTAGAAAGAAAGATGTTAAGATTGATGGAAAAAGAGCTTCTAAAACTGATGTAGTAAAAGAAGGTAATGTTGTTCAAATCTATGTTACTGATCAGCAATTACAAGACTTTGTTAAAGCAAAAGATGATGTCTTGTTAAATGTTAAGCTTGATATTGTTTATGAAGATGAAAACATTTTAATTATTAATAAGCCATCTAATTTACTTGTTCATGGTGATGAAAATGAGAAAAAATATACTTTAGCAAACCAGGTTCTTGGATATCTTGCTTCTAAAGGGGAATATGATCCTAGCGATAAGACATTTATCCCAGGCCCTGCTCATAGACTTGATAGAAATACATCTGGTTTAATTATCTTTGGTAAAAATGTTAAATCATTACAGGCTTTAGAAGATTTATTTAAAGATCATGAAAATATTAATAAATATTATTTAGCACTTGTTGCAGGTACTCCTAGTAAAGAAGGAACAATTAATAAACCTTTATTAAAAGATGAAAAGAAAAAGTTAGTTCGAGTTGATACTCTTGAACATGGCGCGAAGACTGCTATTACTAAATATAAATTAGTAGAGAGATTTTCTTACTGCTCAATGGTTGAGGTTGAATTATTAACTGGAAGAACTCATCAAATTAGAGTTCATATGGCAAGTATTGATCATCCTTTACTTGGAGATGCAAAATATGGTAATTTTAGCTTAAACAAGAAATTTGAAAATGAGTTTAAATATGCTCATCAATTTTTAGTTGCGTATAGATTACATTTTGGAGAATTAACAGGTATCTTATCTTATTTATCAGGTAAGACATTTACTTGTTCTTTACCAAAAGTTGAGAAAAAGATTGTTGAAACATTAAGAGGAAAATAATGCTTAATTTATCTAATATTTTAATCATCTTTCTATTTATATTTTTAGTTCTTAATTTTGCAGTTAATTATAGAACTACTTTAAGAACGTCTATAACTTATACTGCTTCTACTGGATTATTTGTTCCTACTATGTATTTATGTAAAGATCAAATTAATAGTTGGCTAGCGGATAAGACATTTATGCCTTTAGAAAGTTATGAATTAAGTAGACAAGATCAGTTTTATTTTATTAGAGGTATATTTTTAATTAGCGTAATGGTTAGTTTATTATTAATCATATATTTTATTAGTGGTTTCTTTGTTAAGAAACGTTCTCCATTTGTCAAACATCAAGAACATCACGTTGTGAACGTCTTTTTGAAAATGTATAATTTTCTTATAATAGGTATATGGCTAGTCCCACTTTTAGTGGAACTAAATTACTTAATGAAACTAGATTTAGGATATCTTGATGGTATTTTTAATATTGTTTTAAAGATTGGGGGTGGCAAGTAATGAGAAACATTGATAAAGGTTATTTACTTGATGAAATCGTTACTGGCAACACTAGTCAAAGTGCTCTTAATAATTTAATTCAATGGATTGAAGCGAGTGATGCTTATGATGAATTAGTTAGAAATATTGAAGATGTAAAAGCTTCTACTTCTTTATATGCACTTATTTTGTATGAAAAATATTATGAGCTAGCTATTGAAGAGATTTCTAGCATTGAAGAAGCATTAGTAGCATACGCGAAAATTTTATATCTTGCTCAAGTTAGTAGAAAAGAATGTTTTATTAATCCTTTAATTGCGGAAAAATCAATTGATTATTCTTTTAAGATGAAAGATATTGCAATCTTTTATGATAGTCATTTAATTACTTTAGAAGATTTCCAAAAGAGTAGTGATTACACATTAAAACAAAAAGGTGAGGCTATTAAAGAACAAATTAGAAGTTGGGAAGATGATTTAACTTCAAAATTATATTCTGTAATTGATGAAATTAAAGAATATCCTAGAAATATGCATAATTTAAAAATCTTAAATGTTAGAAGAAGTATTGAGTTAATTCTTCTAGTAATTTTTGATACTTTAGTTATCTTGGCGCTTTTTAGCCCTTTCCAAAAAGTTTATGAAATTATTCATAATCAATATGAATTAAGTTTTATTTTCTATTTAACTGCGATTGCTTTTACTTTTATTGGTATATGGAATGCATTTTTCATTATTGAATTTACTATTAAATTTAAACAGTACCATAAATATAATTATGCAAAGAATAGAGTTCTTGGTAATAAAGAAGTAGTTGCAAGCGAGATAACTAAGGCTTCAGAGAAATTAAAATCTTATTTAGAGACTTGTTTATTAAAGAATAGACCATTAAATGCTTCTGTTCTTGATTTTGCTTTCGACCAAAATGTTATTGGTTATATTCAGTTTTTATACTATGTTAATTTTAGAGGTAAGCATCCACGTAAGAACAAGATATTCTTAATGTCAAAAATATTTATGGCGTTAAGCTTAGTTTTTGGCATTACAAGTTTTGTTTTTATCATTCTTCATTTGGTAGGTAGATTATGAGTCAGTACGTAATAGAACTTGAAGGAAAACTTTTCTCCTCATGGAAAGAATTTGGAGAAAACATATATTTACATGAAGATGCTGCAGAGAAACTTCTCACATCTCCAAAATTTTTACGTATTCTAAAAGATAGTGAGCCAGAGATGTTTAAAAAACTTGTAAAACTCAATCATGAATCAAGAGAGTTTCAAGAATTTATGTTCTTAGCACAATATATTTTTAATCCGTTTATGAACATTAGACATCATGGTTATTCTTTTAATAATTTAAAAGAAATCGGTGATAAGATTTTAGAATTTGGCCCTGAAATTGATGTCTATCTTAAGGATTTTTTAAAGTACAAATTGTTAACTAAATATATGGAAATGATGGGATGGGATTTACAAAAGCCTATCATTTATAAAAAAATTAAAGAACTTGAACATCTATTTTCAATAAATGAAAATAAATCGTATTTTTTGCTTGGTTTCGTACTATCTCAGTGTGATATAATTCGTTATTGGAAAAGAGACTATGTAAACATAGAGGAGTTCTTTATTTCAATGCGAGAACCTTTCAATATCGTCTCTTATTCATCTTTAATAGATAAAAGTCAATACGTACTTTCCTGGCTAACTGTCAAAGGACAGCTAGATCAAGTTAAGAAGTACGAAGACATTGTTAATCTAGTAGAAAAAATGGAGAAATCTTATGATAAACGTTAACGAAGAATACCAAAAGTGGTTAAGCGAACCTTCTTTACCAAGTTATTTAAAAGAACAGCTTGAAAATATGTCTCAAGAAGAAATCTATGATGCTTTCTATGCAGACTTAGAATTTGGTACAGCAGGTATTAGAGGAGTTCTTGGCCCTGGCACAAATAGATTAAATGTTTATATTGTTAGAAAAGCTACAGTTGGCTTTGCAAAATACTTAATTGAGAAATTCCCTTCATCTCTTGATAGAGGTGTTGTCATTTCTCACGATAATAGACATTTCAGTAGAGACTTCACATTAGAAGCTGCAAAAGTTCTTAATTCATATGGAATTAAAGCTTTCATCTTTGATTCTTTAAGACCTACTCCAGAACTTTCATATGCAGTTAGATATAAAAATGCTTTAGCAGGTATTATGATTACTGCTTCTCATAACCCTCCAGAATATAATGGTTATAAGGTTTATGATGAAAATGGTTGTCAGTTAGTTCCTCAAAAGATTGCTAGACTAGTTGAAATCATTTCTTCACTTGGAGACGCAATTGATGTTAAGTACGGTGGGGAATCTTCAATTACTGAAACATTAAATTCAGATGTTGATGAAGCTTATGTTAAAGATGTATTATCAATTCAATTAAACCCTGAATTATCTAAGAAAGATTTTAAGATTGTCTTCTCACCTCAACATGGTTGTTCATTAGAAAGAGCAAAAGATGTCTTTAATGCTTTAGGATATGATGTCACATATGTAGAAGAACAGTGTATCCATAACCCAGATTTCAATGCAACTAAGTCACCTAACCCAGAACTTCCAGAAGCTTTTGAATTATCAATTGAATACGCTAAAAGAGTTAATGCTGATTTAATTATTAATACTGACCCTGATGCAGATAGACTTGGGGTAGCTTTTAAAGATAAGAATGGTGAATATGTATTACATACTGGTAACCAAACAGGTGCATTACTTATTAACTACGTTTTAGGTGAAAGAGCAAAGAGAGGTTTATTAAAACCTAACTCAACAATCTTCGATACTATCGTTACTTCATCTTTCGGTGAAGAAATCGCTGCAAAATATGGTGTTAAAACAGAACACTTATTAACAGGTTTCAAATTCATCGGTGATAAGATTCATGAATATGAAATTTCTGAAGAAAAGACATATGAATTTGGTTATGAAGAATCATATGGTTATTTAATTGGTACATTCGTTAGAGATAAAGATTCTTTACAGGCTATTGTTATGGCATGTGAAATGGCTAATTATTACTTAAAACAAGGTAAGACTCTTGATGTAGTATATACTGAACTTGAAGAAGAATTATCTTTCCACCACGATAAACTTTATTCAATTTATTTTAAAGGTGAAGGCGGAAAAGGTGTCATGGCACAAATTCTTAACACATTAAGAATGAAACCTATCGAATCTATTGATGGATCTAAATTAGTTAAATATGAAGATTATCAAGTTAGAGAAAGATATGATGCTAAAGGAAAAGTAATTGGAGAAATCAATTTACCAAAATCTAACGTCTTAAAGTTCTACTTTAAAGATGGTTCAACAATTGCTGTTAGACCTTCAGGTACTGAACCAAAATGTAAATTCTATTATGGTGCAGTTGCTGCTTCTGCAGAACAAATCAATGGCAAGACAGCAAGAATGCACGAAGAAGTTTTAAAACTTTTAAACATTGATGCTTAATATATAGAGGTGAAAATTCACCTCTTTTTTTTACTTTGAGCAAAAGAAAACAGCGAGTATATCGCTGTTATTTATTTAATGCATTTAATGCTCTTGCTTGTTTTGAGACCTTATTGAATGAGAAATCTTTAATTCCACATTGTGTTAAGATATCTGTTGCAGCACTTTGAGCGTTTTCCATTGATGAAGATTCAATTTCAAGTTCGTAATCTGTAATGCCGCTATAAGTTGATTTATCTAAATCTAATTTATAACCATTATAATCAACTGAAATTCTTTCTGTTGTTAATGAGGTTAAGATTCTTAAATCTTCTACTTTAACACCAAGGATTGCTAAGAATTTTTTAATGCCACCTTCAGGGAAGATGTTGTTGTCTTTCATATCTTCCATAGCTTTCCAAGAGATATCTTCATTCTTTTCAAGAACACCTTCAGATAATGGAGTTTTTAATGTTAATTCAAATGTGTCTTCTTTTTCTCTGATACGTAAGACAATACCAATCTTCTTTAATAATGAATCTAATGTATCGATATAGTAGTTAGTTTGTTTGAATTTTTTATATTTCTTTAAATTTAATCCATCGATTACCTTTAAATAATCTTCTTTTAGTAATAATACTTTTGCTTCAATTTCAATGTTTGATGATGACATATTTTTTACCTCGATAAATTTATTATAAATTTATAATAAAGATATTTCCATAATGACTTATTATTATTGAGATAAAAATTACAATTTGTTAAAATCAAAATGGAGAGAAAAAAGACGTTATGCCTGATTATTTTGTTTATATTATTATTGGATGTGCTACTACACTTGCGATTGGATTATTTATATTCTTAATTGTTTTCTTTAGAAAGAAGAATGTTAAGAAAACATCTATTACTACTTCAGATTATGATAAGTATATAGATGCATTTGGAGGAAAAGAAAATATTATTTCTGCTTCTTCACAAGGCTCTAGATTAATTTTAGTTCTTAAAGATTATGACGTTGTTGATTTAGAAGAATTAAATAAACTTGGAATTACTTCTTCAATCAAGATGTCAAACAAAATTACATTTATCATTGGCTCACTTTCTAGCGATATTGCTAAATATATAAATAAATAGTTTATGGTTAAATAGGAGCCTTAGGCTCTTTTTTTAATATGTTATTGGGGGAGATTTATATGAAACGTTCAATTACTAAAACTTTAACATTTTTAGCACTTTTTACAGCATTAATGTGTGTTTTATCACCATTTGCTATTCCAATGCAGCCTGTACCAATTACTCTTGCTACATTAGTTGTTTACATCATTGCAGGCTTACTTGATTATAAGTATGCTGCTATTCCTGTAGTCTTATACATCTTAATTGGCTTAATGGGTGTACCTGTATTTTCTAATGGTACTGCAGGTTTAGCAGTTTTAGGTGGCCCTACAGCTGGTTTTATTTATGGCTATATTTTAGGTGCATTAGCAGAATCATTATTATTACATTTCTTTAAAGAAAAGAAATGGATGGTTTATCCTATTGCAATGGTAGTGGCTACTATCTTTATTTATGCATTTGGTTTAACTTGGTTTATGATCTATATGAATAACAGTGGTAAAGCAATAACATTTGGTGCAGCATTAATGGCATGTGTAGTTCCTTTCTTACTTGGAGACGCAATTAAAATTATAGCAGCTTCATCAGTCTGTATATCTCTTAGAAAACATTTTGAAAGATATATGGGAACTTCTTTAGATAAAGAAGACGATAAAGAAATTGAAGAAAAAGAAGAAGACAAATAAAAAAATATGGAGGTTAGAAATAATTCTAATCTCCATTTTTTATAATAAATTTAATTCTTTTAGAGTTTCTTTTAAATCTTCTAGAGGTAAACCTACTACGTTAGTGTAGGAACCTTCAATGTGATTAACTAATGGGAAATCTTTATCTTGAATACCATATCCTCCAGCTTTATCAAATGGAGAAGATGTTGCAATATATTTGTCAATTAATTCATCACTTAATTCATTAAAATAAACTTTTGAAGTAGTGTGTCTAGTGATTTCTTTATCTTTATAAATAATAGTGAAGTAAGTAGTAACTTCGTGACTTCTATTAGATAAAGCTTTTAGCATATATCTTGCTTCATCTTTATCTTTTGGTTTACCAAAGACTACTTTGTCACAGATTACTAGTGTATCTGCAGAAATAATAACATCATTTGGATAAGAATCTTTTATTGCGTAAGCTTTGGCTCTAGCAATATCTTCTTCTTTATATTCAAATTCATTTATTGAAGCAGGTACAATGAGAAAATCATCATAGATTTCTTTAAGAAGTTCTTTTCTTCTTGGTGATTTAGATGCAAGGATAATCATAATTACATCTTGTTCATGATTAGAGGAATAATCATAGGGTTTCTACGAGTTTCCTGGAAGAAGAATTTTCCTAAAGCATTTTTAACTGTATCTTTAATTCCTCCGAAAGTGACTTTACCTTTCATGAGTGTTTGAAGTTCTTGATATGCAAGTTTACGAGCTTGTTCAATCATCTTAGTGGATTTCTCATCCATATAGACGAAACCTTTAGTAACAATTTCAGGTTCTTTTAAGACTGTGTTTTCATGTGAGTCTAGAGAAATTAATACTGCGACCATACCGTCGTTTGCAAGAATGTTTCTATCTCTAATAACTGCAGTTGATAAACCTGTAATATCTTTACCATCAATGTAGATATCATCTGCTTGAACACGTTTACCTTCTGTAATTACGTGTTTGTGGAGAACGAGTGAGTCTCCGTTACCCATAACGAATACGTTATCTGGTTCCATACCACATTGAACTGCAATTTCTTTATGGAGTCTTAACATACGATATTCACCGTGAACTGGTAAGAAATATTTTGGAGAGACTAACTTAAGCATTAATCTTAATTCTTGTTTTGAAGGGTGACCTGAAGCGTGTAAGTTAGTAAATACTGATGTAGTAATTACGTTACAGCCTTTTCTAATTAATTGGTTGACGACGTTATTAACTGAGGCTCCATTACCTGGAATTGGTGAAGAAGAGAAAACAACTGTGTCACCTGGAAGAATCTTAATCATATTATGTTCATCGTTAGCAATTCTTGATAATGCTGCCATTGGTTCACCTTGAGAACCTGTACATAAGACAACTAAATCTTTAGATTTATAATCCTTCATTTCATTTGCAGGGATGATTGTTGAATCTGGAACTTTAATATAACCATATTCTCTAGCAATTCTAATTGTTGTTTCCATAGATCTACCCATGATAACAATCTTTCTTCCATATTCAACACATACGTCAACGATTTGTTGGATACGATTTACGTTACTTGAGAATGTAGAAATAATTAATCTACCATTTGTTTTTGAGAAAATATCTTCAATTGAAGAGATAACTGATTTTTCTGAAGGAGTGTAGCCTTCTTTTTCTGCGTTTGTTGAATCCGCTAAAAGGAGATCGACACCTTCTGAAGCAAGATGAGCAATCTTTCTTAAGTTCATATCTGTTCCAACTGGAGTTAAGTCAATCTTGAAGTCACCAGTTGTCATGATTCTTCCTTGAGGAGTATCAACACAGAAGCCGTAAGCATCTGGGATTGAGTGAGTTACTCTAAAACCTTGTACGACAAAATCATCAATCTTAATAACAGAATCTTCGGTGAATTCTACTAATTTTGTTCTTGATGATTGATGTGATTCTTCTAATTTGTTTTTAATTAATGCTAAAGCTAATTTTGGAGCGTAAATTACTGGAATATTGACGTTTTGTAATAAATAAGGTATAGCGCCGATATGGTCTTCGTGACCGTGAGTAATAAATAAAGCTTTAATTTTGCTTCTTACATTTCTTAAATGTGTATAATCTGGAATGATGTAGTCAATACCTAAGACTGATTCATCTGGGAAAATAACCCCAGCATCAATCATGATTAATGTATCATCATTTTCAATACAATATGTGTTTTTGCCTACTTCCTGTAAACCACCTAAAGCATAAATATGAACTGGTGAAGCGGGAATAGTAATGTCTGCCATAGATACCTCCATAAAGGCATAATAAAATCTTTTCGTTTCGATATTATGTCTGTGTAATAATGATAAATATATTTATCAATTGGTAAAACCATTCTAATAAGATACCAAAATAAAATCAAGTAATCAACTATTTTTTTTAACAAATGATAGTCTATATGTACTCAATTTAGAAAATATTAGGATAATTATTATTTTTGAATGAAAAACAAAAAAAGCACCTTATCTAGGTGCTAGATTAAATATGAATTTGGAATTTCTTGTTGAGGATTATCTTTATTAATTCTTTCGTAATAAAGAATTCCATCTAAATGATCATATTCGTGTTGTAAGACAATTGCATCATATCCGTATGCAGTAATTGTGATGTCTTTATTTTGAAGAACATCAAATGCTTTTAGAATAATTTTGTGATGTCTATAAACATAACCACAGTGGTCATTATCTACTGATAAACAACCTTCACCTGCTTTAAGTGCGACCATTCTATTGCTTGTCATGACAATCTTTGGATTGACTAATGAATACTGAACTACAACTGGTTTGTCGTTTTCATCATATTTTTCATAATAGATTGCAAACATTCTTTTTTGTAGACCAATTTGAGGTGCAGCAAGTCCTACCCCTGAACGAACATTGTTTTTAGTTGCCCATTCATCATCTTGACTCTTCTTTAAGTATTCAACCATTTCAAGAGCAGTCTTTCTTAATTCGTCAGAGAGAGGCATCTCTACTGGTTCACATTTTTCAAATATCTTTTTATCTGTATCTTTTACAATTTTAAACATTTTTATCACCTTTTAAGATATTACCAAAAAATCGATGTTTATTAAATATTAATTTTGCTAAATGTCATTAACTTCTTGTATAATGTAACTATGAAAGAACCTATATATCAAGAAATTGAAGAAATCGCGAAGCTTTTATTAGATAGAGAAGAAGTTAAACTTCTTAAAGAAGTCGAAAAGAAAATGGAAAATGATGAAGAAGTAATTCGCTTAAGTATGATTAAGTCTACTTATGAAAGTGAATATTCATCTATTCTTAATTATTCTTCACCTACTTCTTGTGAAGCAAAAGCGGCTTTAAAAAAATTATATGAAGCAAAACTTAATCTAGATAATCATCCATTAGTAAGACAGTATTATGATTTATTTAGAAAAGTTAATGAACCACTTCATTATTTAGAATTCAACTTACTTCACAAGTTTACCACATCTAAATATGGTACTTGTTCAAATGACGAGGATTAATTATGGGGATGAGAATAGTTGCAGGCAAATACCGCCACTTACAAATTGAACAACCTGATACTCTTGATACTAGACCAACTATGGATAAAGTTAGAGAAGCTATCTTTTCTGCTTTAGGTGATAAAGTGGTAGGTGCTAAATGTTTAGATTTATTTGCAGGTTCAGGTGCAATGGGACTTGAAGCTTTATCTAGAGGAGCAGAAAACTGTATCTTTGTTGATTCTAGTAAAATTGCTTATGACTGCATTAAAAGAAATATTAGTAAATTAAGAATAAGTGAACCAACAGAAGTTCACTTAATGGACGCTAGAGAATATTTAAAAACTCTAAAAGAAGGTCAAAAAGTTGATATTTTATTCTTAGACCCACCTTATAAAGATATACCTATTTATTGTGAGATGGTTACTTATTTATATCATTATAATTATTTATCAGAAGATGCAATTATTGTTGCGGAAAGTGATAATGAAAACTTACTTGATCCTTTAGAAATTATCGAACATTTCGCAGGATTTAAGAAATATAAATATGGAAAGACTTACGTCTATATAGTAAGGAGATAAATTATGAAATGCGGATTATATCCAGGAAGTTTCGATCCTTTTACAAATGGTCATTTAGACATTGTAAAAAGAGGTAGCAAATTATTTGATAAATTATATGTTTGTATTGCAAATAACCCTGATAAGAAGTGTTATTTCAGCGTTGAAGAACGTATTGAGATGATTAAAGAAGCGTGCAAAGATATTCCTAATGTTGAAGTTGTATCTACTTCAGGCTTAGTTGTTAAAAAAGCTAGAGAATTAAATTGTAATGCTATTGTTAGAGGGTTACGAGCAGTTACTGATTTTGAATATGAATTCCAGCTCGCTGCAGGATATGAGTATATTGATCCAGAAATTGAAATGATTTTCTTGATGGCGACAGAAGGAAAAGGATTTATTTCTTCTTCAGCGGTTAAAGGATTCCATTCTTCAGGTGTAGATATTTCTCGTCTAGTACCTCCAGTTGTAGTTGATTATTTTAATAAGAAGAAATAGAGGCGAAAGCTTCTATTTTTTTTGCTAGCAAAATAAAAAGCTCGAATTTAATCGAGCTTAATAATTAATCATTTACGACTCTATAGTTTTTAGCGTAATCATACATATCAGATAAGATAGTTAATGTTTGATCTGATACTGTTTTGTTTGTTGGATAATCTGTTGAAGAGAATGTTGATGAAGAATCTTTTGCAATTCTGATATCGACGATATCTTCTCCACCGAATAAGACTGCGATTGGCATTGATAATGCTGATTTGATATCTGATGGCTCAACGCCTTTTGCGTCCCATACATCGATGTTTGCATTTTTTGCAGAGTAGCCCATTTTTGAAGCAAAGCCTTCTGCGTAAGTATTATATTCTTCTGAGTTATAGAATGTGCTTAATTTTTCAAACATGTAATCATATAATGTTGCGGATGAATCATCGATCCATTTTTTATTATTTTCATCCCATTTTGAAGAAACGTTTTTATTTTTGTCTGTGAAATCTACTACATAGAAGTGTGATTTTGCATCGTTTACTTTACTTGTTAAAACTCTATCGTAGAAGTTCTTAGCATTTTGTTCCATTGAAGTATTTTCAACAAAGAGAACAATTGTGTAATCATCAGAAGCTCTACCTTTTAATAAGTCACCTGAAACTTCATTATTTGGTTTTGTGTATTCTTTATAGTTGTAAGCAACTCCGCCTCTAGGTGAAGAATATACATCTTTAAATACACCTGTGAACCAAACACCATGATCTTTATAGAATTCACCAGTGTCATCTGGATTTGATAAATCTTTAATCCAAGTCATTAATGGTGAGTTAGATGAGAAAGAGAATATGATTAAGAAAATAATGACAACAATTAATAATGGTTGGACCCATGCTGTGTTTCTGATCCATTGCCAAATTCTCTTAAAGAAATTGCCAATTGCTTTAAAAAATTTATCCATGATAGCCTCCTAATTAAGGTTTATACCACTTACCTATGGTAAGTACTAATTCCAATATTCGCGAGTATAATGATAACATTATAGGTTTTAAGTTTCAATATCGAAAAAAGAATTTAGACAAAATAAAAATAGGTGTCAAATGTCTATAAAAACAACAAATTTGCGTTAATATTTTTCAAAAGCAATATTTTTATAGAAAATATTATCGTAAGTGTTAAAATAGGTATGCTTGAAAGGTAATTTTATGCAACAAATTAAAAGACTTAGAAAAAGAATAGAAGATTTCTTCTATGACCACGATGTCTTAAGAACATCTGGTGAATATATTTGGATGTTCTTTGGCGCGACATTATCCGCTTTCCTACTTGCGTATGGATACAAAGCTTTCTCTGCTCCAACTATTGAAGGCGTAGAAACACATGCTTTCGTTACAAGTGGAGCCTCTGGTGTATCTCAAATATTAGTTAAGATAGTTGAGTTATGTGGAGTAGATACATCAATTAAAATTGGTGAAACTACTACATTATTCTATTTACTACAATCAGGATTCTACGTTATTGTTAATATCCCTATCTTATTACTTGCATTTTTTAAGATTGGTAAGAAGTTCACAATCTTCTCAGTTATTAACGTCTTAATGTATTTCGTTATTGCAAACATTTTACCTGATGGAGTTACAAATATCTTCTACTCAAATGGTGATACATTTGGCTTTGCGGAAAGTTATTTACCTAGAGCTTTATTTGCGGGTATTTGTACAGGCTTATCTACTTCAGTTGCTTTAGTATTTAATCACTCGGCAGGTGGTATTGACTGTGTATCAGTCATGGTTCAAAAGAAGACACCTGGCAAATCAATTGGTAAAATTGCTTTATCAATTAACGCAGTTATTATTACTATCTATACAATCCTCAATATGATTCATTTCAATGGAGGCTTTAATTCAAGCAAACCAGTAAGCGAATGGGATCTTTCTTCAGTTACTTTATCTTTATATACATTAGTTTATTGTTATACAGGTTCAGTAGTAGTCGATGCAGTCTTTGCGAGAGAAAAGAAAGTTCAACTTCAAATTATTACTGATGTAGAAGAACTTCCTGATGTATTAATTGCTTATTTCCCACATTCATGTACAATTGTAAGAGGAAAAGGCGCTTACACTAAGAAAGATAAACTTGTTATTTACACAGTCTTATCTTCATTTGAACAAAAGAAAGCCCTTAAGATTATTCACGAAACTGATCCTAAGGCATTCGTCACATTAACAAGAGTCAGCCAAGTATTTGGTAGATTCTTCATTAAACCAAGGGGGTAATCCGAATATGTACGATAACAAATATTTAGCAAACTTAATTTTCCCAGACGTCACAGAAACTCTTGACGATTTAGAGAAAAGATATCCAGAAAGAAATTTACCAGAAGGTGCAGAAGTTACTAGATTTGCTCCATCTCCAACAGGTTTCTTACATACTGGATCATTATTCACATCCTTAGTTGCACAAAAAGTTGCAGTTCAGGGTGGAGGTGTCTTCTACACAAGACTTGAAGATACAGATACAAAAAGAGAAATTGCAGGTTCAGGCGAAGACTTAATTAGACAACTTGCAGTTTTTGGTGTTGTTCCTTCAGAAGGTTACTTAGGTGACCACCAAGAAGGTAATTATGGACCTTACATTCAATCTGAAAGAGCAGATATTTACAAAGTTGCTATTAAGCATTTAATTGAAATTGGTAGAGCATATCCTTGTTTCTGCACAAAAGAAGAATTAGATGAAATTAGAAATAGACAGGAAAAAATGAAAGTTGTTCCTGGATATTATGGCAGATTTGCAAAATACAGAAATTTAACAGTTGATGAATATGTTGAATTAATTAATTCTGGTAAACCATATGTCATTAGATTTAGATCACTTGGTGATCACAATTTAAAAGTTGAAGCAGATGACTTAGTTAGAGGCCACTTATTATTAACTCAAAACGACCAAGATATCGTTATTTATAAGAGCGATGGACTTCCAACATACCACTTTGCTCACTTAGTTGATGACCACTTTATGAGAACAACTATTGTTACTCGTGGTGAAGAATGGTTACCATCCTTACCAACTCACCTTGAATTATTTGAAGCAATGGGTTGGAAAGCTCCTAAGTACGCTCACTTACCAGTTATTATGAAGATGGATAATGGTATCAGAAGAAAATTATCTAAGAGAAAAGATACTGAAGCATCTTGTGCATATTTCTTACAAGATGGGTATCCAGTATATGCATTCAAACAATATTTATTCACAATTGCTAACTCAAACTTTGAAGAATGGCAAATTGCAAATCCTACATTAACAATTGATGATTTCCACTTCTCATTTGACAATATGTCTAGAGATGGTGCGTTATTTGATATTGGAAAACTCAACTTCTTCTCAAAAGAATTCTTAGCAAAGAAGACTGCAGTTGAAATGACAGAATTTGTTAAAGATTACGCTTCAAAATATAACCAAGAATTATTAGATTTAATTAATAAGGATGAAACATACTTTACTAAAGTTATGGATATTGAAAAAGATAAACCAAACCCACGTAAAGATTATGAAAAGTGTGCAGATATCCTCGATAAAGTTAAATTCATGTATGAACCATACTATTCAACTTTAATGAAAGGTGAATTACCTTGGTCAACAACTTTAGATCACGAAGTTATGAAAGCTACATTAAAAGATTTCGGTGATACAGTTGAATTAAATTTAACTGAACAAGAATGGTTCGAAACATTAAAACAATGTGGCTTAAGACATGGTTTTGCAGCTTCTAAGAAGGAATATAAAGCAGAACCAGAAAAATACTTAGGTTCAGTTAATGACGTTGCAGAAATGGTTAGAATTGCTTTAACATCATCAAAGAATTCTCCAAACATCTACTATGTTTTAAGAATCTTAGGTAAAGACGAAATCGTAAGAAGAATGAATATTGCTTGCGAAACATTATAATTATAAATTTAATGATTAAGACTCACTTCGGTGGGCCTTTTTTAGTAAGAAAATCGTAATTAGATTTCATAATAATGTGATTATATATAGGTTAAACCTCTTAAAAATGTGATAAACTACTGTGAAAACCACCTAAAAATGTGATAAAAGGTTATTAAAACACCATATTTTTGTGATGATGGAGAACCAAAATCTTTATAGAAGGTTGTTTTTTCAGAAAAATATCCCGACATAAAATTTGGTATCAAACTTTGCAATAAGAATATTGGAAAAGCAGATGGATACTATACTTTCCCATATTTTATGACTTTCTTATTAAAGAGATTCTTACAAGATTTAAAAGATGAATATTAATTGATAGTAATTTTAAAGAAACTCTAAATATGACCAATTTAATTGACAAAATTAAAGAAATATAAAATGTAAGGGCTTTCTTTTTGAATCATACATAGTATAATCATTCTTGAGGTATACAAAAATGAACGAATATTTACTTACAGTTGATCAGGGCACAACATCTACTCGTGCTATTTTATTTAATCATGACGGACAGATTGTCGCGAAGGCTCAAAGAGAAATTAATAACTATTTCCCACATGAAGCTTGGGTTGAACAAGATGCTCTTGAAATCTATGTTTCAACTATGGATGTTATTAATGAATTAAAAGTTAGAACTAACTTAAGAGCAGAACAAGTTGCGGCAATTGGTATTACTAATCAAAGAGAAACTACTATTGTTTGGGATAAGGAAACTGGTTTACCAATTTATAATGCAATTGTCTGGCAATCTAAGCAAACAAAAGATATCTGTGAAAAATTTAGAGACAAAGAAGAAATGATTAAAGAGAAGACTGGATTAATCTTAAATCCATATTTCTCAGCATCTAAAATTCGTTTTATCTTAGATAACGTTCCAGGCGCTCAAGAAAGAGCAGAAAAAGGTGAATTAATGGCAGGTACTGTCGATTCTTGGTTACTTTATAAATTAACTAAGGGAGAAGTTCACGCGACAGATTATTCTAATGCTTCTAGAACATTACTTTTTAATATTCACGATTTAAAATGGGATGAAGATTTATGTAAATTATTCAATATTCCAATGTGTATGTTACCTGAAGTTCATGATTCTTCGTATAACTATGGTAAAACAACTATTCTTGCACATAATCATTTAGTACCTATTACTGGTATTGCAGGTGACCAACAGGCTTCTTTATTTGGTCAAAACTGTTTTGCACCAGGTGATGTTAAAAACACTTATGGAACTGGTTGTTTCGTTTTAATGAATACTGGTTCAGAAGTTATTAAATCTAAATATGGCTTATTATCCACAATTGCTTGGGGAGTTAATGGTAAAGTTGAATATGCTTTAGAAGGTTCTGTCTTAATTGGTGGAGCATCTATTCAATGGTTAAGAGATCAACTTAAGATGATTGAAAATGCTGCTCAAAGTGAAGAAGTAGTTAAATCTATTGATAATGAAGAAAATATTTATGTTGTACCAGCTTTCGTTGGCTTAGGTACTCCATACTGGGATGATCATGTAAGAGGGGCAATGTTTGGCTTAACTCGTGGTACAACTTATAAAAATATTGTTAAAGCAACTTTACAAGCTATTGCTTATCAATCAAAAGATGTTATTGAAGCAATGAAAAAAGATGTTCATTGCAAACTTAAAACTCTTAAGGTTGATGGTGGCGCTACTGCTAACCATTATTTAATGCAGTTCCAAGCAGATATTTTAAATACTAAGATTAAACGTCCAGTAGTTGCAGAAACAACTGCTCTTGGTGCAGCATATCTTGCAGGTTTATGTGTAGGCTATTATAAGGATATAGAAGAGATTAAATTAATTCACCAGTATAAAGACCATTACAAACCTCAAATGTCCTCTACAGAACGTAAAACTAAGTATGATGGATGGAAACGCGCGGTCAAAGCTGCTCGAGTTTTCTAATTATTGAATTATTAATCTTTATTTTATATAATATAAATCGGTTCTTTAAGAAGGAGATTTAATATGAACGCAGAAAAAGAAGTTATTGAAGTTATTTCAAAAGTTGCAAAAGGCAAAGAAGTTACTGTAGATAGCAATATCAAAGATCTCGGTTTAGATTCTCTCGATGTAGTTGATATGTTAATGGATATTGAAGACAAATATAACATCGAATTTGAGAACGAAGAGATGACATCTTTTGTAACAATTAAAGACGTAATTGCATCAGTTGAAAAAAAATTAAAATAATTATAAAAAAGTGCTTGCATAGGGCACTTTGATATGATATATTTTTACTTGCTTGAGGGAAATCTCAAGTAAGAAAAATGCCTTTCTAGCTCAGTGGTAGAGCAATCGACTGTTAATCGATCGGTCGCAGGTTCAAGCCCTGTGAAAGGCGCCATGGCCTATTGGAGAAGAGGCTTAACTCACATGCCTTTCACGCATGCATTCATGGGTTCGAATCCCGTATAGGTCACCAATTAAAAATGTAGACGAGCTTAATGCTCGTCTTTATTTTTACTTTTATTTAGAAAAAATTGGAGTCGAGCTCCAAAATTATATATTTAAAATTATTTTATACCCTAAAGGGTATGAAAAGCGCAAAATCAACTATTAATATATTAAATTATACCTTTTAGGGTACAAAACATTGAAAATATTTTTATTTTTGCTTATAATATACCCAAAGAGGTATAAAAATGTTTGAGATTGGTAAATTTGTTAAAGAAGAAAGAAAAAAAGCTGGTATGACTCAAGAAGACTTTGCAATTAAGTCTGGCTTAGGATTACGTTTTGTTCGTGAACTAGAACAAGGCAAGAAAACAGTTAGACTAGATAAAGTAAATCAGGCGCTTTCAATGTTCGGATATACATGTGGGCCAGTAAGGAATAAATAATGAGAAAAGCTGAAGTTTATTTTGATAATATTTTATGTGGCTTACTAATTGAAAATGAAGGCACATATATATTCGAATACGTTGATGGATATGAAGGACAACCAATTTCTTTGTTAATGCCTATTAATGAAAAAAATTTTGAATCAAATGTTTTATTTCCTTTTTTTGATGGATTAATTCCTGAAGGAGCATTATTACAAATTGCTCTTAATAAATGGAAAATTGATTTAAATGATAGAATGGGAGTACTTTTAAAAACAGCATCTGATCCAATTGGAGCAGTTTCTATTAAGGAGGCTGAATAATTATGAGATGTTTATGTTGTAATAAAGAAGTCGATGACGAAAAGTCAATTAATGGATGGCATTTAAAGTGTGTAAAAAAATTTTTTAATACTTCAAAAATGCCGAATATTGATTTAGATGATTTTCAATCTGCGATGAATGATTATATTTCAGAAAAAAGAGGTGTTACAGGCGTCCAAGAAAAACTTAGTTTACATTTAGACAAAGGGGATGGTAAAAACTCTCGATTAACTTTTAATAATTATCCAACAGGATATATATTTAAACCTGATAGTATTGAATATAAACATATTTCTATATATGAACATATAACTATGCTTCTCGCGGATAAATTAAAAATTAAAACTGTACCTCATGCCTTAATTAAATATAATGATAGTTATGCTTACATTACTAAAAGAATAGATAGAGATGGATTAAAGAGAATCCATATGGAAGATTTTTGCCAATTATCTAATAAACCAACTGAATATAAATATAAAGGCTCATATGAAAAATGCTTAAAGTTAATTGACACTTATTCTACAAATAAAGAAATTGATAGGATTAATTTCTTTGAAATATTAATTTTTTCTTATGTAACTTTAAATTCAGATATGCATTTGAAAAATTTCTCATTTATTGAAGATGGAGAAAATGTTTATTTATCACCTTTCTATGATCTTTTACCTGTAAAACTTTTAGTACCTAATGATTTAGATGATTTGGCATTAACAATTAATGGTAAAAATAGAAATTTAAGAAAATCAGATTTTATTAAATTTTCAAAAAATAATTCATTTAATGTAAATGCTTGTGAAAAAGTTATTTCTAGAATTGTTAATAAAGAAAATGAATTAATAGAAATAATTTCTACATCCTTGCTCGATGAAGA
>DEWM01000097.1 GCA_002363635.1 Caryophanales bacterium UBA3210
TTTTTTATTCATAATCATTTCCTCCAGCAAAAGATGCTAAACACCCAAAAAGCAACGACAAAATTATATTATTATTTCTTGTCCACATATTTAATCCCCCGTATTCATTATTTACAATATACAAAACAGTACGTTTTGTCAATAATTCTATTAACAAATGTATATAAATAGAATATATTTTAGTTTCACGTATCACTAAGAATTTAAATTAATAATTATCGAAAAATTCATCATTATTCATATCTTAGAATACTTGTCATCCCATAAAAAAACTTAGCAACGGATATATCATCATCTATTGCTAAGCTTTTTACTTTAATTAATCTAATTTTTTAAAGTTTTCTTTTGATACTCCACATAATGGACATACCCAATCATCAGGAATATCTTCAAATTTTGTGCCTGCAGGAATTCCGCTATCAGGATCACCTACTTCTGGGTCATAAATATAACCACATACTTCGCAAATATACTTATCCATAATTAGTCTCCTTTGCTATTTATTGTTAATTATATTATAGCAGTAATCTTAAAAATAATAAACATAGTATTTTTTTGTGTCTAGAATTAGAAATACTATGTATTTTTACTCATTTATTAAAAACTGATATATAACCTCTTAATTTTTAATTAAATCCAATGTTTCGGGGGTTATTAAAAGAAATTCAGTGAGAGGATATTTTTAAGTGTCTATCAATTTATTTTCCCCATATTGCTTTTTAATGTAAGCGCTTACTATAATTAATTAAGAGTGTTAATTAATGCGCTACAGGGGGTAATTATAATGATTAGTTTTGAATATAATAACGATGTTCTTGATATCCTTGTCGATAATAAGAAAGTTTTTTATATTTCTAAAGATAGTGAGCTACTCTATTTATTCAACGGTAAGAATAAATACAAAATGTTCCACGGTTCTTTTAAGATTAAACAAATTAACCAATTAAGAAATCTTGCAAAGATTAGACAGATTTCATTAAAAGACAATGTTGCAAAGATTAAATTTGACGATGGTTCTTTTAAAATTCACATTGAAGGAAATGCTCTTCATTTAGTACCAAAAGGATTTTCAAATTACAACAGAATGGAAATCAAGATTCCTTCTAAATCAGATGAAGGTTTCTATGGACTTGGAGAAAACTTCACTGAATTTAATTTTAAAGGTAAAAAGTTAAATGTATGGGTAGCAGAACATATTAATGTTGGTCAAACAATTAAAAAGATCATCGCGAATGCCTTTGGCTTTAGAAATACAAAAGTTAAACAGCCTTTAAGTAATTACGAAACTTATTACGCTCAACCAACTTTTATCTCTTCAGAAAAATATTTCTTCCATTCAGAATCAACTGCAAGAACTGAATTTGATTTTAGAAATAGAAAGTCAACAATTATTAAGATTGATAATTTCGCACCATTCTATTTTGGATTTGGAAAAACATACGAAGAATTATTAACTAATTTAACAAATATTATTGGTAGACAACCTTTACTTCCTGACTGGGTATATGATGGTCAAATTCTTGGTATCCAGGGTGGTACTAAAGTTATGATGGATAAATACCAAAAAGTTAAAGAACATAATGGTAAAGTTAACGGTATTTGGATTCAAGACTGGGAAGGTAGAAGAGTTACTGCAGTAGGTAAACAACTCTACTGGAACTGGGAATGGGATGAAAAACTCTATCCAGATTTACCTAATAAAATAAAAGAATTAAATAAAGAAGGAGTTAAAGTACTTGGTTACTGTAATCCATTCTTAGCACTAGAAAAACCTTTATATAAATATGCAACTAGCAAAGGATATTGTGTTAAAGATATTCACGGCAAAGATTATTTAGTTAAATCAACAACATTCCCTGCAGCAATGGTTGACTTAACTAACCCTGAAGCTTATGAATGGCTCAAAGGTATTATTAAGAAAAACATGATTGAATTTGGCTTATCCGGTTGGATGGCGGATTTTGGAGAATATCTACCAACTGATTCAGTCTTATTTGATGGAGAATCAAGCGAATATATCCATAATGAGTGGCCAGTCCTTTGGGCAAAGCTTAATCGAGAAGCTCTAATAGAAACAAATAATGTAGGAAAAATTTTATTCTTTACACGTGCAGGTTTCTCAGGTACACCTAGATACTCAGTCATGATGTGGAATGGGGATAATCATCCAGATTTCTCTATTGACTATGGTCTACCATCAATTATCCCTGCAATGTTATCTCTAACTTGTTCAGGATTTGGTTTATCTCATTCAGATATAGGTGGTTACACATCCGTCTATAACATGCGTAGAGATATGGAAGTATATAAGAGATGGTTTGAAATGAACGCTTTCTCTCCACTTATGAGAGGACACGAAGGTTTAAACCCAGATATCAATGTTCAATTTGATCACGACGAAGATATTTTGGAATTCTCTTCAAAGATGAGTAGAATTCACACTTGCTTAAAACCATATTTAAAAGAATTAGATGCATATAACGCAAATACTGGGGTTGGTATGGTAAGACCTCTATTCTTCTATTACAACGAAGAAAAAGCATTCAATACATCTGACGAATACCTCTTAGGTCGAGATATCCTAGTTTGTCCTGTAACTAGACCTAAGAAAACTAAATGGGAAGTCTATTTACCAGAAGATGAATGGATTCACATTTGGTCTAAAAAAGAATATAAAGGCGGCAAATATGTTGTTGACGCCCCACTAGGACAAATTCCAGTCTTTGTAAGAAAGAATGCAAAGATGGATATCATGAAATTATTAGAAGAAGAATTATAGGAGGATATTTAAAATGAAATTTTTCTTAGACAGTGCAAAAATTGATGAAATCAGAGAAGCTTACGAAACATTTGGTATTGATGGAGTTACAACAAATCCAAACCATATTATGAATTCAGGTAAACCATTCTATACAGTAATTAAAGAACTCGCAGACTTTGTAAAAGAAAAAGGTATTGAAGGCGTTGATGTCTTCCCAATTTCCGTTGAAATCAATCCACATTTAAACGACGCTAATGAAATGATTGAAATGGGTAAGAAGGTTGCATCTATGTGCCCTAACTTTGTAATTAAAATTCCTTGCACACTTCCAGGTATTGAAGCAGCAAGAAAATTAGAACAGCAAGGTATTAGAACTAACTTAACATTAGTATTCTCAGCATCTCAAGCTTTAATCCCTGCTAAAAACCATTCTCTCTTTGTTTCTCCATTCATTGGATGGAAAGAATCATCAGGTGAAGATTGTGTTCAATACATTAATGACATTGTCACAATTTATAAAAATTATGGTTTCTATGGTAAGACACAAATTATCTGTGCAGCAGTAAGAAATGGTAAACAGTTCGTTGATTGTGCTAAAGCTGGTGCAGATATTGTCACTGCAGGCTTACAAGTATTTAAAGATTCATTCTATCACCCATTCACAGATTATGGATTAAAGAAATTCCAAGGTGCTTGGGATAAAACAATCACAGAAGAAAAATAAGGAGACACCAATGAAAATCGGATTTATTGGACTCGGCATCATGGGTGAATCCATGTGCGAAAATATAGTCAAAAAACATAATGATGAAGTCTATTGTTCTGATTTAAATAAAAATCAAGTAAATAAACTTGTAGCAATAGGTGCTAAAGGATGTGAAAACAACATTGATGTGGCTAGACACTCAGATGTCATTATCACAATGGTACCTAAATCAGAACATGTTAAAGCAGTTTACACTGAATTATTACCATATTTAGATTCTTCTAAGATTTGTATTGATATGAGTACTATTGACCCATCAGTATCTATCGAAGTATCTAAGCTTGTTAAAGCAAAAGGCGCACAATTTATTGATGCACCGGTAGTCAAATCTAAACCTGCCGCAATTGCAGGAAAACTTGGCATCTATGTAGGATGTGAAGAAAAAATGTATGAAGTAGTTAAACCTATTCTCTCTTATATGGGTGAAAACATCATTAGAATGGGAGAAAACGGCATGGGTTTAGTTATGAAAATTTGTCATAACACATTAGTTTCTGAAATCCAAAATGGTGTTAACGAAACTATTAACCTTGCAAATAAATATGGAGTATCTACTGAAGACTTTGCAAAAGCTATCTCTTATGGAGGAGGTCAAAACTTCTATTTAGATGGTCAATGGAAAAATCTTGAGCAAGAAAATTGGTCAACTGCATTCTCTATTGAAAATATGCATAAAGACTTAGGCATTTGTATGAATATGGCACGTGAAAAGAATTTCTCAATGCCAGGCGCAGAAAACGCTAAAAAGGTATACGACAAATGTATGGAAAATGGCATTGGCAAAGAAGATTTCCGTGCAACATTTAAAAAAGTAAGAGGTGACTTTGATGCTAAATAAATTAAATGCAGTTAATGATGTAAAAATCTATTCTGTATTTGATGAAGAATTTAAAACCTTTGGACGAGTAGTTAAAGGATATGATTTCTCTTCTTCCATAAAATTTATGAAAGAAAGAACACCTATTCCTGAAAAAGGCAATTTCTATTACCCTTCTATACCAGAACTTGAAAATGATCCTATCTATAAGAAAGTTAAAGAAACTTTATATGGTGACATGGATATACAAATTGGATTTTGCAATGGAAGAAATTCTACATACAACGGATTTGAATACCATAAAGGTAGTGAAATCAATATTGCAGTAACACCATTTTGTTTAGTACTAGGTCATATATGGGATATTGAAGATAACAAATATTATGTTGGAAAAGAAAAAGTCTTCTACGTTCCAGAAGGAACAGTAATTGAAATGTATCAAACAACCCTTCACTTATCTCCTTGTAAAGTAAATGATGAAGGTTTTAAAGACATTGTCATATTACCACGTGGTACAAATACAAAATTAGATAATAAAGTCATTAACGAAGATAAAGAATCAGTTCTTTTACTTCAAAGAAACAAATGGGTTATCGCGCATAAAGACCGTGAACCATTAATTAAACAAGGCGCATTCCCTGGCCTAATTGGGGAAAACAAAGAAATTAAATATTAGGAGGCGAACATGGAATTTGAAGTATTATATCTACCTATTGGGGTACCAACTTTCCATTTAGAAAGCGCTCAAAAAGAATTTGATAAATCAGTAGAATTATTAAAAAGATTAGAACCAGGTGTTAAAGTACCTGATCAAATGCTACTCTCTATTGATTTACTTGATAAATTCTTAGAAGGTAAAAATCCAGATTTAGTCATCGTCCAGAATATCACTTTCGCTAATGGCGCCTACATTGCAGACATCTTAAGCAAAGTCTCTTGTCCAGTTTTATTATGGACATTAAGAGAACCAGTAATTGATGGAGGTCGATTAAGATTAAATTCATTAACTGGAGCCTTCTCTGCTTCTAATGTCTTACATTCATTTAATCGACCATATGAATATGTCTTTGGTTCACCTCTTGAAGAAGAAGTAGTAACTAAAGTAAGAGCAACTATTGAAGCGGCAAGAGTAAAAAAATCAATGAAAGGAATGAACATCTTACAAGTAGGTCATACTCCTCAAGGATTTGGTTTTGGTAGAGCATTAGATGCTGAAATGCTTACTACTTTTGGAGCAAATCTTCTATCAATTGAATCAAGAGAACTTATTGATAATGCTAAATGTTATACAGATGAAGAAGTAGAAGAATATCTTCTTGATGCATCTAAACGTATCGTAGATTTAGATAAGATTGATTCAAAGAATGTTAAAGATTTTGCAAGATTATATAAAGCATATGATGAATATACTAAGAAAAATAATATCAAGGCCCTATCTTCTCGTTGCTGGCCAGATTTCTTCACTGCTTTTGGTACACCAGTATGTGCAGTACTTGCGCTTCTAAATGACTTAAACGTTCCTTCAGCATGTGAAGCAGACACTTATGGTGCTCTATCTATGTATATCTGTCAGTACTTAACTAAAACTCCAGTCTTCTTTGGAGATCCTGTTTCTCTAGATGAAAAAGAAAACACTATTACTTTCTGGCACTGTGGAACTGCAGCATGTTCCTTAGCACGCAACAACAAAGCTTGTGCAGGTGTCCACTGCAATAGAAAAATTGGTCCAACTCTAGAATTTGGCTGTGCTCCTCAAGAAGCAGTTACTATCTTTAGAGTAGGCAAAGATTCTAATGGTAAATTTAGATTATTTATTGCTTCAGGAAGAGCTTTAGATAAAGAAAAACAATTCCTTGGTACATCTATTGTTGTTCAAACAAAGAATAATTCAAAAGATATTGTTATTAATGCAGTAAAAAGAGGCTTTGAACCTCACTTTGTAGTTGCAATGAAAGATGTATCAGAAGAACTTGCTATTTTAGGCAATTTCTTAGGTCTAGAGGTCGAAAGATATTAATATGAACGATATTGTAAAGCAAATACTCTTTTATATAGTCATTTTGCTTACTAATATCATCCAATGCATTACAGGATTTGCAGGTACAGTACTTGCAATGCCATTCTCTTTAATGCTAGTAGGTTATGATGTGGCAAAACCTATACTTAATGTATTAGGAATACTTGCTTCAATTGGAGTTATTATCTTCAATTACAAATCTATTAACCTTAAAGAATTCTTAAAAATTGTTCTTATCATGGGAAGTGGTATGGCTATAGGTATCTTGCTTATCCATTACCTAGACATTGATAAACAAATACTCTATTTCATTCTTGCAGGGATTATCCTCATATTTACAATAATTGGAATCTACGACAACTTCATAAGAAAAGAAGAAGTTGAAAATAAAGAAGAATCAATATGGAATAATATTCTCCTTTATTCAATCTTAGTAGCATCTGGAGTAGTTCACGGAATGTTTGTATGTGGAGGTCCATTACTAGTTCTCTACGCTTCTAGAAAACTAAAATCTAGAGATGAATTTAGAGCGACTCTTTCTCTTTCTTGGACTACATTAAATACTATCATTTTAATAACTGATATTTCTCAAGGCTATTTTAGAAGTGAAGTCTTACCAAATATGATGATTACTTTAGGTATCTCTTCAGTAATCTTAGTAGGTGCAATAATTATCGGAAATATCATCGCGAAGAAATTAGAAAGAAAACCATTCTTAATTATTACATTTATTTTAATGGCAATCAGTGCTGTTTCATTAATCCTTAATGCCTGTGGAGTGATGTAATATGGCAAAAGGAATTAATTTAAATAATTTAAAAAATCAAAATAGAAGTTCTCTACTTTATTTACTAAATACTTATGGAGAATTGAGTAGAAAAGAACTCTCTAAAAAACTTAATTTAACTCCTGCGGCAATTACTAAAATTGTCCAAGAATTAATTGAATCAAACGACGTTAAAGAAGGCTTATCTATAAGTAAAGGACTAGGTAGAAAAGAAGTCTTAGTCTCCTTAAATCTTGAAGATAAATTATTATATGGTCTTAACGTTGAAATGGATCATATCACCTTATCATTTTCCACATTCTCTGGAAAATTAATAAAAAGAAAAATTATCCCTTTTAATAACGATTTTACTTACGTTATTAAAGAGGCTAAAGATTATTATTTATTAAATAATATCAACGTACAGGTTATATCTTTATGTATTATCGGTAATCTAGATGGATTTGGAGTATATAAAGATATCGATTATCAAAAAATCTTAGAAGAAACTTTTAATAAAAAAGTTATTGTCTCAAATAACGTTAAAGCCTTTGCAACTGCAGGACTTATCTTTGACAACAAAAAAGAAGAAGATTCATTACTCTTCTTTAAATGGGGACCGGGAATTGGTTCTTCCATTGTCTCTAACGGCAAAGTTGTTACTGGTAACGATTATAGTAGTACAGAAATCGGCCATTACATCATTCATCCATTAAGTGAGAAAAAATGTAGATGTGGTCGAAAAGGCTGTTTAGAAACAGAAGTTTCTTTAAAAGAAATCTTAAATCAAGTTAAACAAAGTGGAAAAGATTTAACTATTGAAGAAATCTTAGAATCCAAAGATGAAGAAATAATCAAACTCATCGATTCTAAAATTAATCTCTCTGCTTTAGCTCTTGTTAATACCGCGACTATATTAAATGTTCACGACATTGTTCTCTTTGGTTCAATGTTCAATAATCCTACTTTCGCCGAAAAATTTATCTCAAAGTGTTTACAGCTAAACCCAACTCTAACAAAAGAAAACATTCGAGTTTCAGCTTTAAATTCTTCAAGTGGATATATCGGCGCTTGTGCTATAGCAGCACAACAACTGTTTTTCGAGAAAGGAATATAGAAATGGAAAACAACAATAACTTAATTGCTAAGTCAAGTGGTCTTAAAACTAAAGACTATATTGCTTACGCTATGGGGGATGTTGGATGTTGTTTAGTCTTTTCACTAGTTGCTTCGGTACTACAGACTTTCTACACTGACGTTCTCATTCTTAATCCACTATTTGTAATGCTTATCTTTGTTATTGCACGTGTATGGGATGCAATTAACGACCCAATGATGGGTAGAATCTGTGACGTAACTAAACCTACTAAATGGGGGAAATATCGTCATTGGTTCATTTGGGGAGGAATACCTCTTGCCGCTTCTGCAATCTTAATGTTTGCAAAATTCCCTGGACTAGTTGTTGAAAACACTGCAACAATTGGAGCATACATCTTTGCAGGTGTAACTTACATAATCTTCGGTATGCTCTACACTATGGTCCAAATTCCATATGGATCACTTGCTTCAGTTGTTACCTTAGATGAAAAAGAAAGAACTAAATTATCTGTCTTTAGATCTGTAGGTTCAACACTTGGTTCACTTCCAGTAATGGTCTTACAAATGGTAATGTTTGATGAAAACAAAGCTGTTAAATACAACGTCTTAATTATCGGTGTAATCATTATGGCAGTTCTTTCACTTGCCGCATTAATTTATGCATTCTACGGCAACGTTGAAAGAGTTAAGATTGAACCTAAAGTACGTCAAAAAGGCGATACTAAGAAAGCTGTTAAGAACGCATTAACTAATCGTTCACTTCTTGCTATTGCAGTTGCAGGTATGTTGCTTTTAGCAGGTCAAATGTTTACTCAATCATATTACACATATTTAATTAGACAGTACTTTGGTAGAAAAGGTATTTGGATTTCTCTTCCAACAATCTTAACTTATGTACCTATGGCAATCTTAATGTGCTTTACTCCAAAGCTTGTAAGAAAGTTCGGTAAAAAAGAAATTACTGCAGTAGGTATGGTCATTGCAGCAGTATGTAATTTTGCAATGTTCTTCTTACAATTCTTACCAAGAGACATCGCTTTATATGGCTTTATGGGCTTATGCTTTATCTCTGGTTTTGGTTTAAACCTCTTTGCATTACAAGTATGGGCAATGGCAACTGACGCAATTGATGATGTAGAAGTAAAAACAGGATCAAAAGAAAGTGGTACAGCATATTCTGTCTTCATGTTCTTTAGAAAAATGGGTCAAGTTATTTCAGCAGTCGCAGTTAACGGAGCACTTGTATCATTTGGATATTTTGCCTCAGCTTCATCTGATTTCACATTCACTGAAAGTCAATTATCTATGATGTTTAATCTTGCTACTCTTATCCCAGCAGTTATGTTTGGTATTATGGCACTTGTATTATTCTTCTGGTATCCATTATCAAAACAAAAAGTTGCAGAACTTCAAGATGCAAAAGAAAAACGCTTAGAAGAAGCTGAAAAAACAATTTAATAATAGTTAAAAAGGCATTCTTTCATTTCAAGGAATGTCTTTTATTATGCACCTGGAGTATCGTTTTTAATACCAGTTATATCTTTAATAATTTCACTAGCAATAATTAATCCCATAACTGAAGGAACAAAGATAGTAGAACCTGGAACATCTTTTCTACCTTTAACTTCATCATTATGATAAGAAATATCTTCAAGTGGCTTAAGTGGCTTTTCTAAAGAATAAACACATTTAACATTAGTAATCTGTCTTTTCTTTAATTGATTTCTCATAACTTTTGCAAGTGGATCAACTTTAGTTTTAGAAATATCACTTACTCTAAGTAATGTAGGATTAATTTTATTTCCTGCACCTAAAGCACAGATAATAGGAACATTATTTTCCTTACATTTTTGAATAATCGCGATTTTAGCAGTTACTGTATCTACAGCATCTACTACATAATCATAAGAAGAAAAATCAAATTCATCTTGGTTAGATGGTAAGAAGAAACATTTTCTAGTTTCAATTTCAGCATCCTTATTAATAGATAAGATTCTATCTTTCATTACATCAACCTTATTCAAAGAACATGTATCTAATGTCGCGATAATCTGTCTATTAATATTAGTAACGTCAACATCGTCATTGTCGATTAAAACGAATTTACCAATTCCACTTCTTGCTAAGGCTTCTACTACGTATCCACCTACTCCTCCAACACCAAAAATAGCAACTCTCTTATTTTTTAAGAGTTCCATATTTTCTTTACCAAGTAATAATTGAGTTCTAAAAAATTGATTTATTTCCATAATAATCTCCTTGAGTTAAGGCTAATAATATCATAAATAATTTGTTTGAATTAGGTCAAATTAAAATTACTATTTTCAATACAATAAATTTCTCTTAATGTTTGAGGTAAATAATCACCATTATCAAATGTGAATCCTGCAGTTCATTTCAAATGTTTATTATCAACTGCTAAAAAGCAAAAAAGAGCTCCTAAAAGCTCAAAACATATGGTTCAAAAGGCCTAATACTTATGATATTAAGTCAGTTTTACTATAATGTACAAAGATAACTATAGCAATACAATTGCGACAATTTCAAATTTTGTAACAACAATAACTAGGATTATTTAAATTTGAGATTATTGTTTTTTATATATTCCAAATTTAAAAACTTTATCCTCTATTTTAGTAGGACTATATTCATGGTGATATAGACTAGTAATTGAAATTGAACTATCTATAATTTCAAAATTGCCTCTCAAGTAAAAATCAGGTGGATAATCATGAGAAAAGGTCATATCGTAGTTTTCTCTATCTTCTCTCTTGATATATTGGTATGGATCATGTTCAATAAATAGATATATTGTTTTCTTGTCTTTTGCAGTCCAATAAACTCCTTCAACTATTTCATCACCGTTTTCATATTTGAATAAAGCGTAGCTATATGGTTTAGGCATAACAAATGTTATTGACACATTTTCATTTAAAGCATATGTTCCAGCAGGTACTTGATAATAACTAGCATACTTATAATTATTTTTTTCTTGTTTGTATTCTTTTCCTTCAAGAACATATGTTCCAAGTTTATAAGGAAGTTCACTTATTCTATAAATATGCGCATATATTCTTCCATCATTCATACCTTCTGATCTTTCTTCTTTTATTGTGGTAAATTGAGTAAAATCAGATTCAAAATCATCTACATATGTGTAAACCCAATCTTCTTTAACTTCACCAGTTCTTTTTAAAATAAAACTTAAAGTATAAGTATTGTTTCCATCATTAGATTTATAAACACATCTATAGGAGCCAGAATGCTTAATATTTCCATCTTCAACATAATTAAAAGACATAGCATCTTTAGTACCATTAAATTCAAAATATGTATTTGTCACCTTTTTATTATCATCAAGTAAATACCATTTACCGGTAGATGAGTCCAGTTCTTCTTTATATTCTGTTATGTCTTCTTTAGAACTAGTACCACTATTAAAAAGGCTACAAGCTGTTAAAGAAAACAAAGGAATAATTAATAATAACGATACCATATATTTCATTAATTTCTTCACTATCTCACCTCCACAAAAAGTGTCAGTCACATATACATTTTGATACCTCAAATAATTTCACTAATTTTTAAAAAATATTGCTTTATTTTCTATTTTTATTCTTTGAAGAATCCTTGATGATCCACCATATTCTCAATAGTTTCTACTGAATCGAAATGGAAAGGATATATTTCGCTTAGTTGATATATCTTGCTATGGTAGCTTGGTTTAGTTTCTGTATTATCAACATAAAAATTAAAAGGAATAGGATCGTATACTCCCCAACTATAGACCCAATAAAAGTCACCCTTTACGTTATAATCATAGTCATGACTTCCAAAAGGAGAATTCATATAGACCTCTTTAGCTTCATCCATGATGTCATATAAGTAGTTGTTATAAAAAGTTTCGATAACTTGGGTTCCATAAGCGTTTCCGGTTTTGGCGTTTATTTTGTCTTTATAAAATTTACCTTCGCCCAAATAGGAATCCATATAGATGCAGTAGAACTTGACATCGCTTCTTTTCTTTAAAAATTCTTCGATGTATTTATATTGTTGCCCACTTCCACCTTTGCCTTTGTCTCCATCGGAATTATGAATAAGGGAAATAATGACTTTTGAGCCGAATTCCTCAGTATTATGAAAAAAGCCTGCCAATAGATTACTCGCATGATTAACTTTAGTAGGATCAAAGGTCCAAGCGTGCTTAAGATAGAATTCATCTGCTGGTTCTTCTTTATATTTGTTACTACTACATGATGGCAAGCTAAAAACTGATGTTAGTATTAATAAAAATGATATTATCTTTTTCAATCGTATCACCTCTATTAATATTATACTTGAGTTTATCAATTATTTCTACACTGCTAGATTCCATCAGGTACTATGTCGTCAATAAAGACTTCTAGCGTAATTTCTAATGTTAAAGGTAGACAATTTTAATACAAATACCCCTTTGACTAATGAATGATGTCCCTTATAAGAAAACATGTCCGTTTATATCAAATTTTATTTTCCGATATATCATTTTATCCTTTTATATCTTTGGTTTTTGCTTGTGGGTTTACTAGGATATTCTAAGATCAAATACCCTTTTTCAATAACCGGATTAAGATAGTTCTTTCTTAAAGTTTCTTTGCTTTTTAGCCCTAATAAGTCCATGATTTCATTTGCGGTCATAAACACACCAAAAGGCATTAGTGATAACAGTTTTTTAGTGTATATAGAATTCTCAGAATATATTGATATGTTTTAAATCAAATAGTCATTGTTTATACAAGATATCTTGCTTATTATCTTGCTTATAAGCAAATAAAAAGTGCCGAATTGTATCGACACATTTATACTGTTTTGGCTTGGAACTAGTTAATTAATACAATTTAAATTACTTATTTAAATCATATTTTAATATAATTTCTTCACCACAATGATCACTTGTCTTTTTAAAGCCATTATCCTCATAAACATGAATTGCTTTTGCATTTCTTTCTTCTGTTGATATCCATATAAAAGATTCACTAACTGATATTGATTTTATAATTTCAATTAATTGTTTTAAAGCCAGCTTACCTAATCCTTTATTTTGATGCTTTGCTTCTATCATCATTCTTAAAATACAATAATTATTGATATATTCGCCTTTTATATTATCTCCAATATTGCCTTTAGTAATCATTGCAAAACCAATTGGTACTCTATTTCTATATATAGCAATAGGTAATACATATGCTCCCATAGTTTTAAATAAATATGCTTCTGCTAAAGACATTTCATTTGACGCAACGAATTCTTTATCTTCTTCTTTTACATCTAACTTACATACTTTATAAAAGTTATCTTTATTAATTTCTCTAAATTCTAAATTAGGTAAACTATATTTTAATAAATCAACATTTATAATTTTATTGTCAGCTAATTCGTTTAAATCTATTGAATAAATTTGTGATAATTTAATCA
>DEWM01000051.1 GCA_002363635.1 Caryophanales bacterium UBA3210
CTCTTAGTTTTATCATAAGAAAAGCTGTCAGAAACTATTTTAGTTTCTTAACAGCCCCTTTTTATTATATTATTATTTGTTAACTTCGTCTTTTGCTTGTTTTGATTGTCTAAATGTGACAGCTTTTTGAGCAGGAATAGTAATAAATTCTTTTGTTCCTGGTGAGACAACTCTCTTGCTTGCTCTTTCTTTTACTTCGAACATACCAAAGCCTGCAATCTTAACTTCATTGCCTTTTGAAAGTTCTTCAAGCATAATGTCAAAAACTGCATTAACTGCGGTTTCTGCATCTTTTTTAGATAATTCTGTTTTAGAATTAACTAAACTAATTAATTCATTTTTATTAATCATGATAAATTTTCTCCCTCAATTCCGTAAAATTAATCTAACACACAAAATTATAATTGGCAATATCTAGAATCAAAATTCTTGATTGATGCGTGAAGAAGTGGCAGTAATTAGGACTTTTTAATGAAATTTTTTTGTTTAAAAAAGAGAGACTCACTAAAATCTCTCCTAAAATATATCTATTTATTCTTAATCTTATAAGAAGGAATAATATTTTTTTCTTTATTAGTTAGACACATTTTTTTAAGTTTATTAACTTCTTCTTCAGTTAATAAGCGATACTCTCCACGCTTAACTCCATCTAAAGTTAAAAAACCAATTGAATCACGATTAAGTGCTTTGACATGATAATCAAAGTGTTCAAACATACGTCTTACTTGACGGTTTCTACCTTCGTGAATAGTAATTTGAAGCTGAGTTTTATTCATGCTTCTAAATTTTAATTCAATCTCAGCAGGTTGAGTTAAACCATCTTCAAGAAGAACACCTTTTTCTAATTCCTTAATATGTTCATCTTTAACAAAAGAATCTAAGGTTACAAAATATGTTTTATTTAAATGAGTAGAAGGATGAGTAACTAAATTGGTAAGTTCTCCATCATTAGACACAAGTAATAAACCAGAAGTATTAAAATCAAGTCTACCAACAGGATATAAACGAGTTTTCTCTTTAGTAAAGAAATCAATGACAGTTGTTCTGCCTCGATCGTCTTTTGCAGTAGATACTACTCCTATAGGTTTATTAAATAAATAAGTGACAGTTTTAGTATTTGATTTTACGACATTACCTTCAAGTTCAATTACATCATTAGACGTAACCTTAACACCCATTTCGGTAACAACCTTACCATTTACTTTAACTTTACCTTCGCTTATTAAGCGTTCTGCTTCTCTTCTAGAGCATAGGCCAAGTTCACTCATTCTTTTTTGTAATCTAATTTCTTCCATATATTTCCTTAGTTATTGTTTTCGAATAAGAATTTTGCAACTTTATTTTGTAATAAGTCTTTCTTTAAATCTTCCATCTTACCATCAGCGAAGAATTCTTTAACTTTTTCAAGTGGGATATTATACATTGTTGTATAAGCATTTAATCTGTTATTGATATCTTCTTCTGTTGGGATTAAGTTTTCTTTTTCACCAATTAAAGTGAATAATTTATCAATCTGAACTGATTTAGAAGCCTGTGGTTTCATTGTTTCTTTGAATGCATCAAGAGATGAACCTGAGATTTCTAAATATTTTTCTAATGTGATACCTTGACGCGCAAATTCTGCATCATAATATCTAATCATTTCATCATATTTAGCATTTAATTCTTCATTAGAAACTTCAATGTTTGAATTTGAAATAATGTTTTCAGAAACTTTTTCTACGTATGCATTGAATGCTTCATCTTCGTGTCGCATTGAGATTTCTCTTTCGATTTCTTCTCTTAAAGCTTTTAAAGAAGCAATACCAACCTTTTGAGCGAATGCATCATCTAATGCTGGCTTAGATTTTACTTGATGAACTTTACATTTGAATAATGCTTTTTTACCTTTTAAGTTTTCTGCTTGGTAATTTTCTGGGAATGTAACGTTAACATCGACATCTTCACCTGCTTTATGACCTACTAATTGATCTTCAAAACCTGGGATAAATGTACCTGAGCCTAATGTTAAGTCGTAATTTTCGCCTTTACCACCTTCAAAAGCTACTCCATCAACAAAGCCTTCAAAGTCGATAGTAACTACGTCACCGATACTAGCAACATCGTCTTTTGCAGCATATGCTTTTGGATTATTCTGTAATCTAGTAAGTTCTTTATTTACTTCTTCTTCTGTTGCCTTAGGTGCAACTTCTTTACCTAATTTTAAACCTTTATATTCTGATAAATTTGCCATTTTTTTCTCCTTTCGACAATTACATCATAAATAGATAAGTATCGTTAGTCTTATAGAAAGCTTTTTCTTTCTTAGACTCATTTTTAATACTTTCTTTAAGTTTTTTCTGTAAGTCTACAGTATCTTTATTAAGTTTTTTTGCAATCTTAATTAAGATGCTATAAATACCTACTGAATATAAATTATGCATATTCTTTGTAATAATATCGTATGCATAAGATAAATCTTTTTGATTGTTAAGCGCTAAAAGACCTAAAGCACATAACTCATTTTCATTACCAAATGAAGCATAATCATCTTCGTATTTATCATAGACTCTCTTTGCTTCTTCAAATTCTTTATTTTGGATTAATAACCAAATATAAAGATCGTAATGCATTAATTCATAATAATCTTTATTTTCGTAATCATTATATAGGTCTCTAGCCTCTTTTAAGGCTTCTTCTAAACCTTTTTCTTCATAAGTGATTAAGACTTTATATAAAGAAGAAGTATAATCATCTTTAACTAATTTCTTAACCATTTCTAGATTAGGTTTAAGACCATATGTTCCATAAAAATAACCACGTAATAAAGTTTCATTTTTAAGTTCAGTTTTCTTTAATAACTTTTTAAATTCTTTTTTAGAATATTTTGAAGGGGCAAACATATTAACAAATTCAAATGCTTGCTCAGCAGTTGAGACATCATTAATTTGTTCATATGCCTTTTTAGCCTCAGCAAAATTAGACTTAAATAAGTAATAAATGATTTTAAAGAATTTACTACTAGAGTCATTAGGTACTTCATTTTCTAAATGATCAATACAATCTTTTAGATGTTCAGTATCATTTTTAACGACGTATGCATTTGCAAGATTTTCATAAATTTGAGGAACATCAATATCTTTTTGAGCCTCTAATAAATATTCTAAAGACTTATTCATACCTAAATTAGTTTCTAAGCATCCATATAAGATACCTAAATATAATCTAACATTAGGACGATTCTCTTTGAGTTTTTCAAAATATTCAATAGCCTCTAAATAGATTTCTCCATCTAAGACTACACTCATCATCATTTGGAAAACTTCACCTTCATTAAATTGATCTAATTTAATCTTCGTTAGTTCATCAAATGCTAAACGATAATTTTTCTTCATCGCGTGATATTCTGCAATTGTTAATTGGCCTCTATCAAGTAAATCTGTGTCTTTCAACTCTTCATAGAAATATTCATCATAATGAGGATAATGTTCTATTAAAGAAATCTTTAAACCCATTAAATTGATGAACGAATCTCCTGGATGAAGGACTGCAAACTTATTAAAACATTCTTTAGCCTCTTTAACGAGTTCGTTATTGATATAGTAATCAATTAACATGATGTTTAGATTATTTAAGTCATTCTTACATTCTGGGAAAGACATTGTCTTATCAATAGACTCTTTCAATTTAGGTGAATAATCATTTTTATACATGCTTAAATATAAAGTTTCACCTAAAGAAGTAAGATAAGAATCATGTTTATCTTTCTTCGCATATCTTAAAACTTCTTCAATATCTTTAAATTTTCTAGAATCAATTAAATACGCTAAATAAGCTTCATAAGATAATTCTCTAAGTTTTTTACCACCAGAGAAAATCTTTTTAAAATTTTCACCGATTTGTTCTTTCTTATCTTGGAAAGAAGTTTCTAAATCAATTAATGTGATATAAAATAAAGCTCTTAAGTCTTTAGTAGATTCATATAATTTTGTTAACCCAGCATAAGCTTGCTTTGTTTGTCCAGATTGAATCCATGCAATATAATCTTCTAAACGCATTAATTCTCTCCTTTCTTATATCTACCACTTATTCTAAGTTCTTCTTCCATTTTTAAAGGATTCTTCAAATGGAAATCTTGATGCTCTTCTTCAGCTTTATAGAAAATAGTAGAATCTAATAATTCAACGACAACTTCTTTCTTAAAATTGTCTTCATATTCTTTTTTTATTTTATTAAAGACAGCTTTTTCTTCTAAAGAAGAAGTAAAAACTGCTGTAGTATATGAAGAACCTCTATCGATAAATTGACCATCTTTATCAAATGGGTCAATAGAGGCAAAATACGCTCGTAAAAGATCCTCATAACTAATTTCTCTGTCATCATAATAAATTAAGACAGTTTCTTTATGTCCAGTTAATTGCTTTTTAACATCAAGATATTTTGGATTAACAGTTTTTCCTCCTGCATATCCAGAAATAACTTTCTTTACCCCTTTCATTTCATAATAAGGTAAAGCCATACACCAAAAGCAACCACCTGCAAATAAAGCATTTTTTATATGATGAGGGATAATTAAAGTACTATCTTCATCGTCGTAAGTATAATCAAAGAAGACATTTAATTCTTCTTTAATAATCACAGTTAGAGAACTTGATGCCTTAAATCTAAAATAATCAAAATTCCCTTCGATTAAATAAATAAGAGCATCTTTAATTAAAGATGAAGAACCTTCAAAAATAGTAGGTTCATCAATCTTTTTATAAACACTAAGTTTATCTTCCTCGTTTTCAAATAGAAAACAGTAATTATCTCTAGTCAATTTATTTTCTTCATTAAGTTTTACAGTAGGTAAAATCATCTAGTCCTCCTGCAATTTTTCTTTAATAAATTTGTTTAAATCTTTTTTAGACTTAAATCTAATGGTTAATTTATTTCTCGATACTTCAACTTTTGCGTTGTTCGCACTTGCTAAACGGTCCATCTTTTCTTGATAAGGTGAAGGATGTTTATATGAAGTAATTAATCTTTCAATTTCTCTAGCAGATAAATTCTTTTCGATAATTTCTTGTAAATATTTATTCGCATCATCATCACTTAAACCTACTAATGCACGAGCTTGGCCATAAGTAATTTTTTCTTTTTTAAGAGCCTGTTTTACTTCTATAGGAAGTTTATCTAAACGAATAATATTATTTACTTGAGAAATAGAAATTTTAGAAATAAGCGCAATATCTTTTCTAAGGACATGGAATTCTTTAGTTAAGATATTAAATGTACTAGTTTTAGTTAAGATGTTATCGTGAAGTTTACTTGCAGATCTATTTAAAATTAAATAGATAAGTAAGTCATCATCAACATCCTTAACAAAACATGGGATAGTTTCATAACCCATCTTTTTTGCAAAATAATATCTTTTAAATCCAGAAACAACTTCGTATTCATTTTCATGTTTACGAACAAGAATTGGATTTAAAATACCATTATCTTTAATGGATTTTTTTAAATCCTTATAGTCTTGATCATTAAAGAAATGATCTTTACAAATATAAGGAAATTGAATTTTATTTAATGGTAAATTTAAAGTTAAATCTTCTCCTTTAGGCTTAGCAAAAGCATCAATGATGTCTTCATCTTGATATTTTTTAATTAATGACGAAAGGTTACGATTCTTCTTTTTATTTTCCATTTAAAATCTCCCTTGCAAGTGATAAGTAAGCAACTGAACCAGTTGCAGTAGGTCTAAAATCAGTTACAGGTTTACCATAATATGCTGCTTCTGCAATTGAGTTGTTACGAGGAATTTCTGTAACGAAAGTCTTTTCTTTAAATAAAGAACGAACTTCTGTAGTAATATCAGTTGCAAGTTTTAATCTAGCATCATACATAGTAAGTAAGAAACCTAGAATTTCTAAGTTATGGTTATAATTCTTTTGAACTCTAGAAATAGTACTTAAGATTTGAGCGACTGCTTCTAAAGCATAGAATTCACATTGAACAGGTACTAAAACCTGATCTGCTGCACAAAGTGCATTTAATGAAAGTAAGCCTAATGAAGGAGGACAATCAATAATGATAAAATCATATTCTTTAGTTAAAGATGCAATAGCATTTTTAAGTAAATATAAAGGTTCTTGATCGTGAGTCTTCGCTTCAATAGTTGCAAGTTTTAAGTTTGCCATAATAACATCGATATTTTTATTTTCACTCTTACGAATAGTTTTATTAATATCAAAATCAGTTGTTAAAGCATCTAAAATAGTTTTTCTAACAGCAGTAGGGTCAAGTCCAAGTCCCCTACCTGCATTTCCCTGAGGGTCCATATCAATAATTAAGACAGATTTGTTAAGTTTTGCGAAAGCACCTGCTAAAGAGATTGCAGTAGTAGTCTTACCAACTCCGCCTTTTTGATTACTTATTGCAATAATTCTTGTCATAATCTCCTCCTATAGTGGTTTCTTTTTTATTTGGCCATAATTTCTAGGATATCCTAGAGGAGTATGACCAACTTTCTTAACAAAGACATTTCCTCTTACATCATTTTCTGAAGGAAGTGTTGTAGTTTGAATCTTATCTAATACTAAATTTAATTTCTTAAATGCATTAGTACATTCATTAACTTCTTCTTGATACGCTCTACCTTTTAAAGCGATTAAATCCCCGTTAACTTTAAGCATCTTTGAGCCAATTTCAAGTAAGATGTTTAAGCGTGATACTGCTCTAAAGCATACGATATCAAATTCTTCTTCATGATTTTTAGAAAAATCTTCACTTCTTTCATTAATAATTTCAACATTCTTTAATGACAATTTATCAACTACTTCTTGTAAGAAATTACATCTTTTAGTTAAAGGTTCTAAAAGACTAACTCTTAAAGAAGGATAGCAAATGGCAAGTACTAAACCAGGGAATCCTGCTCCAGTACCTACATCAATAAGTTTTTGAGAATCAATCTTATAATCAAAAGTAAATAATAAAGAATCATAAAAATGCTTTTCTAATACTTCGTCATGTTCAGTAATGCCTGTTAAGTTCATTACTTTATTTTTTTCCACGAGTAAAGTCCAGTATTCTTCAAGCTGAGAATATTGTTCATCAGTTAAAGATAAACCGTTTTTAGATGTTAATTTTACAAATTCTTCTTTATTCATTATTGACCTTTCTTTAAATGCATAAGAAGCATTGAAATATCAGAAGGATTAACCCCTGAAATACGGGAAGCTTGTCCAACGTTCAATGGTCTAACAGCATTTAATTTTTGTCTTGCTTCAAGTCTAAGTCCATCCATATGAGTATAATCAATATTTCCCGGAATCTTGATTGAATCAACTTTTCTTAATCTTTCTGCTTCTTTCATCTCTTTAGAAATGTAGCCTTCATACTTAATTAAGACTTCTAGTTGGAACATCTCTTCATCAGACATTTCTTCAAGTTCGATGTATTTAACTAGATCTTTTAATTTAACTGGAGGTCTACGGAGAATTTCTGCTCCTGTAGGTCCACCTTTGTAATCACTATAACCAAGTGAGTTCATATATTTAACAAAATCTTCTTTTTCACCCATATGTGTAGATTCAAGAAGAGCTTTGTTTCTATCAAATTTTGCCATTTTTTCTAATAGTCTATTGTATCTTTCATCAGAAATTAATCCAATAGAATGTCCAATAGGAGTAAGTCTTAAGTCAGCATTATCGCTTCTCATAAGTAAACGATATTCTGCTCTAGATGAAAGTAAACGATATGGTTCTTTAGTTCCTTTTGAAACTAAGTCATCAATCATAACTCCAATATAAGACTGGTCTCTAGATAAAATTAAAGGTTCTTTACCATCAATTTTTCTACAAGCGTTAATACCTGCAATTAAACCAAGTGCTGCAGCTTCTTCATAACCTGAAGTACCACAGATTTGTCCACCGATAAATAGTCCAGGCCATTTACGGATTTCTAAAGAATAATCATATTCTTCAGTTTTAATAGCATCATATTCAATAGCGTAAGCATATTTTAAGATGACAGCGTGTTCTAGACCTTTTAAAGAATGAACCATTTCATCTTGAACATATTCTGGCATTGAAGTAGAAAAGCCTTGTAAATAGACAGAATCAGTATGAATAGATTCTGGTTCTAAGAATAATTGATGTCTTTCTTTATCCGCAAATCTTACTACTTTATCTTCAATAGAAGGACAGTATCTAGGACCAACCCCTTTAACTACCCCACCATACATTGCAGATTCAAGTAAATGATCTCTAATAATTTTGTGAGTCTTTTCATTAGTATAAGTCAAATAACATTTAATTTGTTTATCTAAAGGCAAAATATTTGTATCTTCAAAGCTAAATTTTAATGGAGCGTCAGTACCAAGTTGTTCTTCAAGTACTGAATAATCGATAGAATCTGCTTTGATACGTTGAGGAGTACCTGTTTTAAGTCTAATGAGTTCAATACCCATATTGTCTCTTAAATAAGGTGATAAACCTTTAGAAGGTTTTTCTCCATCTGGGCCAGCTTCTTCAACGTGATGACCACGTAAAATAACTGATTCCATATAAGTTCCAGTAGTAATAACAACAGCTTTAGAAGTAAACTCTTTATCACCAACTTTAACGCCAGTAACTTTTGTTTCATCATGAAGAAGCGCAGTTGCCATACCTTCATAGATTTCTAAGTTTTCAGTTTCTTCTGCAAACTTTTGCATTACTTTTGGATAATCTAATTTATCTTCTTGTGCTCTTAAGCATTGTACGCCAGGTCCTTTTCCGGTATTAAGCATCTTCATTTGAAGTTGGCCATAGTCAGCGCCTTTTCCCATCATACCGCCTAAAGCATCGATTTCTCTAACTACAATACCTTTTGCAGATCCACCGATTGATGGATTACAAGGCATGTTAGACATCATTTTTTTATTTAAAGTGATTAGTAAAGTTTTCTTTCCTAAATGTGCTGAAGCGAAGGCTGCCTCCATTCCAGCGTGTCCTCCCCCAATTACAATAACATCATAATTAGACATATATTAGCCAATTGCTCCTTCCATATCCATCTTGATGAGTTGGTTAAGTTCAACAGCATATTCCATAGGTAACTCTTTTGAGAATGGTTCAATAAAGCCCATAATAATCATTTGAGTTGCTTCTTTTTCTGTTAAGCCACGAGACATTAAGTAGAATAATTGTTCTTCATTAATTTTTGAAACAGTAGCTTCATGTTCTAAGAATGAATTGCTATTGTTACAAATATTTGTAGGAATTGTATCTGAAGATGATTTGTCATCAAGAATCAAAGTATCACATTCAACGTGAGCCTTTGCTCCATCAGCATTTTTACCAAAGAATACTTTTCCTCTATAGTTAGCAACTCCACCATTTTTAACAATTGATTTTGAAATAATTGATGAAGATGTATTTGGTGCTAAATGAATCATTTTAGCGCCTGTATCTTGATATTGATCTTTATCGCCTACTGCAATAGAAATAACATTGCCTTTAGCACCTTTTCCTGCAAGCATGCAGCAAGGATATTTCATATTTCTAATTGAACCAATATTACCGTCTACCCATTCCATATGTCCGTTTTCACCGACATATGCTCTTTGAGTAACTAAGTTAATAATATTAGTTGACCAGTTTTGAATAGTAGTATATCTACAATGAGCATCTTTTAAGACGACAATTTCAACAACTGCTGCGTGTAAAGATTCTTGAGAATATTGAGGAGCAGTACATCCTTCAACATAATGGATATCTGCACCTTCATCAACAATGATTAATGTTCTTTCAAATTGACCAGTCTTTTCATTGTTGATTCTAAAATATGACTGTAAAGGTTTTTCAAGTTTGACACCTTTAGGTACATAGATGAATGAGCCTCCTGACCAAACAGCAGAATTTAATGCTGCATATTTGTTATCAGCAGAAGGAACGACTGTTGCAAAATATTTCTTGAAGATTTCTGGATATAACTGTAAACCCATTTCAGTTGATAAGAAGATAACTCCTTTGGATTCAACTTCTTCAAGCATATTGTGATAAACAACTTCAGATTCATATTGAGTAGAAACACCTGCTAAAAACTTTTGTTCTGCTTCAGGAATACCAAGTTTTTGGAATGTTTCTTTAACAGTTTCAGGAACTTTATCCCAATCTTTTTCTTCGTTTTTCGCAACTTTTGTGTAGTAAACATATGAAGAAAAATCTAAATCATCAAGTTTAGGGCCATATGTAGGTTGAGGCATTGCTTCAAATTGTTTTAAAGCTTTTAATCTAAATTCAAGCATCCATTCTGGTTCGTGCTTAGCTTTAGAAATTGCTCTTACAACATCTTCATTTAAGCCTTTACCTGTTGTAAAGATAGATACGTCTTCATTTTTAAAGCCGTATTTTTCTTCGTGTTCTTTCTTTAATTCAAGGAAATCTTGCTGTGAGACTTTGTTTTCTTCATTACTCATAGTGATCTTTTCCTCCTAATAATTCAGTTACACCTCTAAAACCAATAGTTGCACATTTAATTCTTGAAGGTTGTCTATTTGTGTTCATAAAGACGATGGCTTCATCAAGAACTGAATCATCATATTCTTTTCCTTCAATCATGTTCATATATTGTTCGATGATGTATTCTCCTTCCTTAACTGATTTACCAGTAAGTAATTCAGTCATGATAGAAGTTGATGCTGTTGAAATAGCACATCCATTACCATGCCAACAAACATCTTCAAAAACATCGTTAACGACTTTAATTTGAATATAAATTTTGTCAATACATGAGTCAGATGACATGTAGACAGTTTTGTAAGAAGATTCGTCACTTGCTTCTCTTCTATTTCTTGGGTGTTGATAATGATCCATGATAACTTCACGCATCATTTCATTACTTAAATTAATTGAAAAAGGCATCTAAGAAATCTCCTCCTTCCTTTGCTGCATCGATTAATGCATCAATATCTTCTTTTGTGTTGTAGAAATATAGTGAACATCTAACTGTTGAATCAACATGTAAATAGTTATGTAATAATTTAGCGCAGTGTTCACCAGTTCTAACACAAACTCCATAATGATTGAAATGTGAACCAGCATCTTGAGCAGGAACACCTTCAATATTGAAATCAATAATTCCAGTTGTTGAAGAAGAATTATAAACAGTAACATTAGGACATTCTTTTAATCTCTCTAATGCATATTGTTTTAATTCTTTTTCGTATGCTTCAATGTTATCCATACCAATAGATTCTAAATAATCAATGGCTGCACCAAGTCCAATAGCGCCTGCAATATTTGGTGTGCCTGCTTCAAATTTAGTAGGAGTAGGTAAATAACTAAATTCACCTAAAATATTAAAGGTGTTATTCATTCCTCCACCAAGTAACATTGAATCCATATTTTCCAGTAAGTCGTACTTACCATATAAAACACCAATTCCTGTAGGAGCACATAATTTGTGTCCTGAGAAAACAAAGAAATCAACATCTAAGTCCTTAACATCAACTTTCATATGAGGAGTTGATTGAGCCCCGTCACAAACAAAGACCGCTCCTACTTCATGAGCTAAACGAGCAAGTTCTTTAATATCGTTAACATAGCCAAGAACATTAGATACTTGAGTAATAGAAACTAACTTAACATCTTCAGTTAAGACTTTCTTTAAGTTTTCTAAGGTAACTTCTCCGTTTTCGTTTAAAGGAATATATCTAATTTCTACCCCTTTTTCTTTAGCAATATTAAACCAAGGTAAAACGTTAGAAGCATGTTCAGTAACATCAATTAAAATGACGTCACCTTTATTTAATTTTTTAGAGTAACCATATGCAACCATATTAAGTGACATAGTAGTTCCGCTAGTAAAAACAATTTCTTTATCATCAGCGCCAATAAATTTAGCAACTTTTCTTCTAGCTTCGCTATATGCTACATCAGCATTATAAGCAAGTTCATAGTCACCTCTATGAATATTAGCACCGATATTTTCATAATATTTTACTTCAGCATCAATAACCTGACGAGGTTTCAAAGTAGTTGCGCCATTATCTAAATAGACAAGTGGTTTGCCATCAACAGTTTTTGTTCCGTCAAGAAGAGGGAAATCTTTTCTTATTTTCTTAACATCGAACATAACTATCTCTCCTCAATCTTGTTTTTGATAAGAGTAACAGTATCTTCATCCTTTTCGAAGTATTTAATAATTGGGTTTAAATAGCCAAGAGTAATTAATCTCTTAGCATCCTTTTCGGAAATACCACGAGAAGTTAAATAATAAATGTGTTCTCCATTAATTTGTCCACATACTGCAGAGTGAGCAGCTTCTACATCATTGTTGCCAATGCCTAAAATAGGAGATGCTTTAGCTTTACATTCTGGATCAAAGACCATAATTTTTGCAGCCTGATAAGCTTTGCACTTACTTGAATTTTTCTTAATATCAGAAGCACCTAAGAAATCAAGGCTTGCCCTATTTTCACATACGCCATAATTCATAGAATTTGAATATGTTTCTTTTGCATTATGGTTGATGTAAACAGTAAATGATTTTTTGTCATCATCTTTAGCAAGTGATGCTAAATGCCATGTAGCACTTGCTTGTCTACCATTTAAATTAATAGTAACTACAGAATGATTTTCACCAACTGTGAAATCTGCAAAAGCGCCAGTAAAAGAAGCACCTTCATCAAGTTCAACATCTAAGTTAACTTTATTAAAGGAGTCAAAAGATGCTAATGCCAAATCAAGTGTTGCACCACTCTTAACTAAGAACTTTAAAGTCTTATTTTGAGTAGAACCTGTAGCAATTAATTTAACATTTCCATTTTCACTAACCGTGAAATTAGTATCAGATTTGAATTCTGCTAAATCGATGATACCAGTTGCATCACCTTTAACTAAGAATTCATTTTCTCTAACGGTTAAGGTTTTTGAGTTTAAAAACTGTTCCATACCGTCACCTCTTATTTTGCTTTTGCTTGTTTTTCAATAGCACTTCTTGTTGCGCATTCTCCAATAGAAACTGTGTTCATTGAAGCATCTTGTTTTGCTACTTCAATTCCAAGTTCATATTTGATCCATTCATAGCCTTCTTTATCAACTCTATCAATAAGTTCTACACCACCAGTAACAGCAATTTTACCGTTAATCATAATAGCAACTCTAGTAGGCTTAATTAATGAATATAATCTTGCATAGTGAGAGATTGTTAAATAAGCAATGTCAGAATTTTCTTTTTGATAATTAATTGCATCAGCAACTCTAACAAGAGCATCGACATCAAGACCTGAGTCGATTTCATCAAGCATTGCAAATTGTGGCTTTAATAAAAGCATTTGTAAGATTTCATTTCTTTTCTTTTCACCACCAGAGAAACCTTCATTTAAGAATCTCTGTGCCATATCCATGTTAATATCCATTCTCTTAGATGCAGATTCAAGTTCTCTATAGAATTCAAAAAGCTTAATTGGCTTTTCTCTTCTTGAGTTCATTGCAGCTTTTAAGAAATCTGCGTTAACAACTCCTGGAACTTCGCTAGGATATTGCATACCTAAGAAGATACCTTTTCTTGCTCTTTCATCAACACTCATTGCTAAAACATCTTCACCATCTAATAAAATAGAACCTGATGTTACTTCATATTTAGGATTGCCCATAATAGTAGCAAGTAAAGTTGATTTACCGTGACCGTTAGGACCAAGTAAAGCAATTGATTCACCTGGGTGTACTTCTAAATTAACACCCTTTAAAATTTCTTTTCCTTCAACAGATACGTGAAGGTCTTTAATAATAAGTTCTTTCATGTGTTTATACCTCGAACTCTTCTATTGTATAACAATAGTAAGGTTTTTACTACCTAAATATTATTTTTAATAAAAATAAATAAATTGACATTTGAGTGTGAAAATTAATGATGTTTTTGTCACATTTTCTATCAATTTTTAGGCTATTTATATAGTTTAATTTAAGTTTTTAAAAATATTATCAAAAACCATCAAAAAACATTAAAAAATTGTCGATTGTTCTAATTATTTTACATCATTTTTATATTTCACGGAAACAAGGCAAAAATACTAGACATTTAAGAGGTTTTTTGCCCAACTTATAATATATTATTATAATAATT
>DEWM01000019.1 GCA_002363635.1 Caryophanales bacterium UBA3210
GATTAGAAGATGTTAGATGTATTACCGCTCAAGAAATTGATGATAGTAATGAATATGATGGTATTTGGGCATGTGCATCTTTACTTCATGTTCCTTCAGTAGAATTAAATGACGTATTTAAAAGATGCTATAAATCATTAAAGAAAAACGGAATAATGTATTGTTCATTTAAATATGGTGAATTTGAAGGAATCAGAAAAGAAAGATTCTTTGTAGATTTAAATGAACAATCATTTAAGGAATATATTAAGGATACAGGATTTGTTATTAAAGAAATGTTAATAACTAAAGATGTTAGACCAGATAGAGAAGAATCTTGGTTGAATGTAATATTAGAAAAATAAAAGTATTATTGGAGATAAAAATGGATGTTTTAAATGAAAGTTATAACCCTAGACTATTAACAAATAATCCTAAAAAAGGAGAAAAAGTATTTGTTGATATTATAGATAATTTAAAAAAATGTGACTCATTTATTTTTTGCGTCGCATTTTTAAATATGGGCGGATATCAAATTCTCTTTAAAACATTAGATGAAATTTCTTCAAGAGGAATAAAAGGTAAAATTGTTGTTTCTGAATATCAAACTTTCACGGAACCTAAAGCACTACGTCAACTAAAGAAATTTGATAATATTGAATTAAAAATAGTACCTGAAGATGTATTTAAAATGCATTCTAAAGGTTATATCTTTAAAAAAGATGAAGAATATACAATAATTGTAGGCTCGTCAAATTTAACTCAAAATGCACTAGCAAGTAATAAAGAATGGAATGTTGTTTTAAATTCAAAAGAAAATGCTGATTACGTTAATCAAATATTAGATGACTTTAATTATGTTTTTGATAATGCTGTTTCTTGTACTTATGAATATATTGATGAGTATGAAAGTAGATATAATTTAAAAAGGGCAGAAACTCCAAAAGAATCAACATCAATTTTTTCGTTAGAAATAAAACCTAACTCAATGCAAATTGAAGCTTTAGCAAATCTTAAATCATTTAGAGATTGTGGTGAAAATAGTTCTTTAGTTATTTCTGCAACAGGAACAGGTAAAACAATCTTATCAGCATTAGATGTAAAACAATTTAATCCTAAAAAGTTTTTGTTTATTGTTCATAGAGAAAAGATTTTAAAAGATGCACTTAAAACATATAAAAGAGTTTTAGGAAAGGATATTGATTGTGCAATTTTTGGTGGAGCGCATAAAGAAGTTGCGCAATATACTTTTTCTATGATTCAAACTTTATCTAAAGATGATAATTTAGAAATGTTTGATAGAGATGAATTTGACTATATTGTTTTTGATGAAGTTCATAGGATTGGCAGTCCTACATATAAGAAAGTATTTAATTATTTTAAACCTAGGTTTGTCTTAGGTATGACTGCTACACCTGAAAGAACAGATGGCTTTAATATTTTTAGCTTGTTTAATTACAATATTGCTTGTGATATTAGATTACAGGATGCTTTAGGAGAGGATTTAATTTGCCCATTCCATTATTATGCTTTAAGCGATTTTACAGTGGATAATAAAGAAATTACAGATAAATCACAAATTAATGATTTAACTGATGACGCTCGTGTTAATCATATAATTGATCAAATTCAAAAATATGGTTATTGTGGCGACAAAGCAAAAGGATTAGTTTTTGTATCTAGAGTAGAAGAAGCCAAACTAATGTCTAATAAATTCAATTTAAGAGGATTTAAGACAGTTGCAATTACTGGAGAAACTAACGAAAGTGATGTTGATGATTATATTCAAAGATTAGAATCAGATGATGACGATCATATTGATTATATTTTTACTGTAGATAAATTTAATGAAGGTATTGATATTAGATCTATTAATCAGGTTATCTTCCTTCGTCCTACTGAAAGTGCAATTATATTTGTTCAACAATTGGGCCGTGGACTTAGAAAATATTTTGATAAAGAATATGTCGTAGTATTAGACTTTGTAGGTAATTATGATAGAAACTTCTTAATTCCAGTTGCTTTAACTGGTGATAAAACAGGAAATAAAGATAACTTAAGAAGATTCCTTCATGAAGGTAATAAAACTATCGTGGGTGCCTCTACTGTTGAATTTGAAAAAGTAGTAGAGCAAAGAATTCTTAATAATATTGATAGAACTAATTTTTCACAAGAAAAATTTATTAAGGATTCATATAAGAAACTTAAAAATAAATTAGGTAAAATACCTACCATTTTAGATTTTAAAAATTATGGTTCAATTGATCCTGTTGTTATATTTAAGAAATTTAAAAGCTATTACGATTTCTTAATATTAAATGAACCAGATTATTTGATTAGATTCAATGATTTAGAAACAAAATTTATTCGTGTTATATCTCAAAAGTATGTTAAAGGTCAAAGACCTCATGAATATGAATTAATTAATCAATTAATTAGTAAGACAAAGATTAGTTATGAAGAATTTAAAGAATATATGCTAACTAATTATCCTAATTATTCTTTTGGTGAGAATGAATGGAATAACCTATGTTCTCAGTTAACAAATAATTTCTTTGTTCCATCTGATAAAAAAGCATATGAAGGTGCTAATATTGCACTTCAAAAGGATGATGAATTAATTGTTAATGAATCTTTTTCTTTTGCACTTCAATCAAACTTATTTGAGACAACTATTAGAAATTTATTAGAGTTAAATAGAATTAATTATAATGATTATTATTTAGATAACTATAATAAGAGCTCATTAGTATTATATAGCAAATATTCTTATGAAGATTTATGTAGAGTAACTAATTGGGTATCTAATGAGCAGGCAACTATTTTTGGTTATAAATTTAATAAGTTATTAAATATAGTTCCAATTATGGTTAACTATGATAAGAAATCAGAAATAATCGATAGAATTAAATATGATGATGAATTCATAAATAATCATACTTTTAGATGGTATTCTAGATTTGGTAAAAACGGTTCTCCTAGTGATGTTAATCCAATTGTTAATTCTAAAAATACTAATACTAAAGTTATGTTGTTTGTTAGAAAAAACAAAGAAGATAGAGGCACAACAAAAGAATTCTATTTCTTAGGCTATGTTAAACCTATTAGTAATAAAACTATTTATAGAGATTTAACAAGTGACTATGTTGAAGAAATTATCTTTTCTTTAGATAATCCAGTAAGAGAAGATATCTATGATTATATAACAGGAGAAAATGACTAATGAAACATGTAGAAGTAGTATGTGCAGTTATTAAAAATGATAAGGATGAAATCTTCTGCTGCAAAAGAGGACCTGGAAGATCATTAGAAGGTTACTTTGAATTTCCTGGTGGTAAAGTTGAACCTAATGAAACACATGAACGAACAATAATTAGAGAAATAAAAGAAGAATTATTATCTGATATAGAACCTATTAGATATATAGGTGTATCTAATTATGATTATAATGATTTAGATAAACCATTCTCTATTACAATGTATGCATATGAATGTAAATTAATTCAAGGAGAATTAAGATTAACTGAACATACAGAAAAGAAATGGGTAAAGAAAGAAAATATCAATGCATTGGAATTTGCACCTGCAGATAGACCGATTGTTGAAATGATTAAATAAAGTTATAGAGGGGAGAATTATGGGGAGAATGTTTGCAGTAATTGATACAGAAACCACATGGAATAATGAAGTTATGTCAATTGGAATAATAATCGCTGATTACGATACATTTGATATAAAAGAAAAGGTATATTATGTTATTGATCCAATATATAAAAATGGTGGTATGTATTCTGATGTACTTGAGGATACAAGAGGAGTAAAGATAGATATATTAAAAAGAAGAGATGCAATCTCTAATATTAAATCAGTTTTAGATTATTATGGTGTTAAGTATATCTTTGCATATAATGCTATCTTTGATTATCATCATTTACTTGAATTAAAGTCTTATAATTGGATTGATATAATGCGAATTGCTGCTTATAGACAACACAATAGAAAACTTCCTATGTTATATTGATTCTAATATTCCTCTTGAAGTTACTCAAGTTTATAATAAGATAAAAAAGCAAAAAATGAAGAATCTAAAGAATATGAAAAAATACTGTGTCCTGATTGTAAAACTGGGAGATTAGTATTGAGAACTAACGAAGAGAATAATAATAAATTCTTTGGTTGTTCTAATTATCCTTATTGTAAATATACAATAAATGATGTAAGAGCAGTAAATAGAAATCGTAGATGCAAAATATGCGGAGATTTCTTAGTATTTAGAAAAGGACCTTGGGGTGCATTCTACGGATGCCATAATTATCCTAGATGTAATTATAAAGAAGAATACACTAAATAAAAAATAAACAATTATTCCTATAGTAGCAAAAGCTATTATAGGATTTTTTTAGAAACATCATTGTTTTTGATTAAAATGATTATTTGTTTTCTTCATGAAAAAATAATATCATAGAAAATAGCAAGTATGAATTACTTGCTCTATTTTATATTTATATAAAATATGGAGTCCGTTATGAAAGTAAATGATAAAGATTATGAAGTTATTAAATTACTTGGTAGAGGTAAGGGTGGTTACTCTTATTTAGTAAAAGATAATAACAAATATTATGTCTTAAAAAATATTCATCATGAGCTTTGTTCTTATTATCAATTTCAAGATAAAATTCATTCTGAACTTAATGATTATAACCACCTAAAAGAAATAGGAATTAATATTCCTACTATGGTTGCCATTGATTACGAAAATGAACGTATCTTAAAAGAATATATAGATGGACCTAATTGTTATGAATTAGTTAATAAAGATTTAATGTCTCAAGAAATCTTAGAAAAAGTAGTAAGGATTTCACGCAAGGCTAAATATCATAATATTAATATAGATTATTTTCCTACTAACTTTGTTTTAAAAGATAATGAACTTTATTATATAGATTATGAATGTAATGAATATAAGGATGAATGGTCTTTTGAAAATTGGGGTAAAAAATATTGGAGTAAGACAAAAGATTTTGAAATTTATGAATTAACTCATAGAGAAGACGATTTTAATCAATATTTTAAATTAGTAAAAAAATGTGTTGATAGAGAAGATATGATGAATCTTTTAGAAATAAATTGCCCAAGTGATGAATATGATCATGAATCAGAGATGATTGCCTCAAGTATTTCTTCGTTTTCTTCTAAAGAAGAAATATGTACTATAGTTTATGAAGTTTTTTCAAAAATGTTTGAAGGTCTTGTTAAAAAAAATAGATGTGATAAAGTAGGAGAAGATATATTTAATTCTCTTAATAAAGATAAGAAGATAATAAATTAATGGAGGGACGTATGAAAATTGTATCATTTAATATAAATGGCATTCGTGCGATTATGGAAAAAGATTTTGAAAAAGATTTTAATGAATTAGATGCAGATATTTTTTCAGTAAATGAAACAAAATATTCTTCTTCTGATTTTCCTTTTATTCCTGAAGGTTATCATATGTATTTTACTAATTCAAAAGAAAGAAAAGGTTATTCAGGTGTAGCAGTTTGGACTAAGAAAGAACCTTTATCAGTTCATTATGGATTAAAAGATAATAAATATGATGAAGAAGGTAGAGTTATTACATGTGAATATGAAAACTTCTATTATGTAGCAGCTTATGTTCCAAATGCTGGAGATGAATTAAAGAGATTACCTTTTAGACTTGAATATGAAAAAGATTTAGTAGAATACCTAAATTCATTAAATGCTAAAAAGCCAGTTATTTATGCAGGTGATTTAAACGTTGCACATAATGAAATTGATTTAAAGAATCCTAAGACAAATACAATGAATGCAGGATTTACAAAAGAAGAAAGAGAAGCCTTTACTAATTTATTAAGTAATGGTTATAAAGATACATTTAGAGAACTTTATCCAGATACAGTTAAATATTCCTGGTGGAGTTATCGTTTCAAAGCAAGAGAAAAGAATGCAGGATGGAGAATTGACTACTTTGTAGTCAGTGATAGAATTATGCCTAAGGTTAAAGATTCTATTATCCATAATGAAATCTTTGGCTCTGACCATTGTCCTATTGAACTCGACATTGATTTATAGGAGATAAAAAAATGAAAAAATTAAGAATTAATATGCTTTCAAGTGCAACAAGTGTTTCTGGACAGGGTGTTGGCTCTGCTTACATGGAACAAGTAGCGCTTGTAAAAGAAAACGAAGATTTATTTGAAGTCACTGAAAATAAACGCGGAGATAAATTTGATATTGTTCACGTTCATACAGTCGACCCTAAATATAGAATTAAGATGAATAAGAAACATATTAATGTTATCTATGTTCATTTTATTCCTACTACATTAGATGGTTCTATTAGACTCCCTAAATTAGCTTTCAAGATTTTTAAGAAATATGTCATTTCAACATATAAAAAGGCTGATGAAATTGTAGTAGTAAATCCTTGCTTTAAAAAACCTTTAATGGAACTTGGAATTGCTGAAGATAAGATTACTTATATTCCAAATTATGTTTCTAAAGAACAGTTCCATCCTTTAGAAAAAGATGAAATTGTTAAGATTAAAGAAAAATATGGAATCCCTCAAGATAAATTTGTCGTTATGGGATGTGGACAAGTTCAAACTCGTAAAGGTGTTCTTGATTATATCGAAGTAGCCAAAAAGATGCCTGATGTTCAGTTTGTTTGGGCAGGAGGATTTTCTTTTGGAGCAATTACTGATGGCTACGAAGAACTTAAAAAGATTATGGAGAACCCACCTATAAACGTTAAGTTCTTAGGCATTGTTCCTCGTGATCAAATGAATGATATTTTTAACGCATGTGACGTTCTATTTATGCCTTCTTTCAGTGAACTCTTCCCAATGAGTATTTTAGAAGCTGTTAATTCCTCTAAACCTGTAGTTTTAAGAGATTTAGAGTTATATGAAGATATCTTATTCAAAAAATATGAAAAAGGTACTAATGTTGATGAATGGGTAGAGATCTTTAGAAAATTAATTGAAGATAAAAAATATTATTCTAAAGCTCAAAAGAATTCAAAATATATTTCTGAATTCTATTCAAAAGAAAATGTTAATAAGCTTTGGAGAGAATATTATCCTAGAGTTTATAACAAATATATAAATAATTCTAAAAAGAAATTACAAAAATAAGCACTGTTTAATAAAAGGATAATCAATTTACATCTTATGTGATTATCCTTTTTAAATGCCTTAAAAATGTGAAATAGACGTAAACAATATAGGCTAAGAGAAATATTTTTGAATTTAATTTTTGAAAACACTTGAACAATGTTTTAATTTAATCTAAGATACAACCATAAACGAAGAAAAGAAAGAGTACGTAACCCTAGTTTCTTAGAGAGTTCTCACGTGGTGAAAGAGAATAAATGAAAGTTACCGAACATGGTCTTGGAGTTGTTTATCTGAAATGTAGGATAAATCGGGGATGGCCCGTTATAGCTGGAGGGATTGATAGATCCTAGTGAGGTTAGTATTGTGAGATACTAATAAATTAAGGTGGTAACACGGTATATTTTGTATGTATCGTCCTTAGGCAGATGCTTAAGGACGTTTTTTATTTCTTAAGCAAGAAAGGAGTCATTATGAAACAGTTAGTAATTGAACATTTAACTAAATCTTTTAAAACCAAAAAAGATGTGAAATTAGTTTTAAATGATATTTCTTTAACAGTGGAAAAAGGTGATATTTACGGTATTCTTGGCTTATCAGGTGCAGGTAAATCTACTTTAGTTCGTTGTATTAATGGACTTGAAGATTACGATGAAGGAAAGATTTTTTACGAAGACCAAGTTTTATCAGAATTTAGAAATGGTAAAGCGCTTAAAAAGATTACTACATCTCAACGTAAAGATATCGCGATGATTTTCCAATCTTTTAATTTATTACAACAAAAAACAGTTCTTCAAAATGTTGAACTTGCAGGGCAAATCCATCGAATGCCTGACTACCAGGCAGAATCATTAAAATATTTAGAATTAGTCGGCTTATCTGATAAAGCATTTTCTTATCCAAGCGAATTATCAGGCGGACAACAGCAGCGAGTTGCGATTGCTCGAGCATTAATGACTAAACCAAAGATTTTATTATGTGATGAAGCAACTTCTGCTTTAGATCCAGAAACAACTCTTCAAATCTTAGATTTACTTAAAGACTTAAATAAGAAATTAGGCTTAACTATTCTAATTATTGCCCATCAAATGTCTACTATTGAAAGAATTTGTAATAAGGCTGCAATTATTGATAAATCTGGAATTGTTGAAAATGGATATTTAAAGGACGTTTTCTTAAATCCTCAGACCGATATTGCTAAATCATTAATTTACTCTAATAGAGTAACTACTAAGTTATCAGACCATAGCTTAATTAGAATTAAGTTTAATGGAAATGCAGATACTCCTTTAATAGCAAACATCATTCAAGAATGTAATATCTTAGTTTCTATTGTTTATGCAGATACTCGAGTTGAAGATGATAAGGTCAGTGGTCAAATCATTATTAAACTCCCATATTACGAAGAAGATGTTCAAAAATTAAAAACATATTTAACCTTTAAAGGTTTTGATTATGAGGAGGTGAATAACTAATGAATTTCAGTTGGTCAGATTTTGGTTTATCAATTGGGTATACATTAGGTATGGTAGTTATTTCTACCTTATTTGCTTACTTAATTGGTTTACCTTTAGGTATCTTACTAAACGTTACTAGTAAGAATGGTTTAAAACCAAATAAAGTCGTTAACACTATATTCGGGGTTATTGTTAACTTGTTACGTTCAATTCCGTGCATTATCCTAGTTGTCATCTGTATGCCTTGGACTAGAGCATGGTTTGGAACAGGAATTGGAGAATGGTACACAATCTTAATTCCACTTGTAATGGCAACATTTGCTTTTGTTGCGAGAATGGTTGAAACCTCATTACAAGAAGTACCTGCAGGAGAAGTTGAAGCAATTAAATCATTAGGTGCTTCGTCTTTCCAAATTATTACTAGAGTATTACTTCCTGAAGCTAGATCTTCTTTGATTGCAGGCTTTGTCGTTACTTTAGTAAATGTCATTGGTTACACTTCATTTGCCTACAATATTGGTGCCGGAGGATTAATCTCTGACTTATATCGTTATTACACATATCATACTGGTGCTTTCAACGATGGAACATACTTACTAGACTGGGTCTTCTGGGTTATGGTTATTGCCATTGTTGCACTTGTTCAAATCGTTCAAGAAGCAGGTATGTTTATTGCTCGAAAAATTGATAAGAGAAAGAAAGTCTCTTAAAGACAAAATATTATTAGAAAAGGAAGGAAATTATGAAAAAAACATTAATTACTACTATTGCATTAGGCGCATTAATTGCCTCAACAACAGTTTCTTGTGGAATTTCAAAAAATACAATTAAAGTTGCAGCATCTGAAACTCCACACGCTCAAGTATTAAGAAGTGAAGCAGTACAAAATGCACTTAGCAAAAAAGGTTATACATTAAAAGTTACAGTTCTTGATTGGACTCAACAAAATAGTGCTGTTGAAAATGGCGATTATGACGCTAATTATTTCCAACATAGACAATATTTACAAACATGGGAAGGAAATACTACATATTCAAAATCATATGAATATAAGAAATTATTCCCAGTAGTAGCAGTTCACTCAGAACCATTAAGAATTTATAAAAACAAAGATAGAAATGTTGCCTTAGATAAAAATGCTACATTTGAAATTTGTAGTGATCCTTCTAATGCAGTTAGAGCGTTAGATTTATTAAAAAGTGAAAATTTAATTGATGGATATGAATTAGATGTTAGTGGTAATATCGTTCTAGAAAACGGAAAACCAAAAGGTGCTCAAAACGTCACATTAATTGATGAAAGCTTACTTGCAGCAGGTTTATCTTCAGTTGATTATGGTGTTTTACCAGTTAACACAGCTTTAACAGGTAATATTGATATTGATGAAAACTTACCAGTTGAATCTTTAAAAGATAGAGAATATAGAGCAAATGTTCTAGCCGCTTCTGTTACTAGATATGCAGGTGACCAAGAATATAAAGCAAAGATTGATGCATTAGCAGATGTCTTAGTTTCTAGCGTTACTTCTGATGTCTTATTATCTTTATACAGTGGTAAAATCGTCGCAACACCTGTAGATTACAGAACTTCTAAGTAGTTTTGAGACAAAATTTAAACTAAATTATGATATAATCTCCTATAAGTTTACAAATTATAATATTCGATATATTTAATATCGAAGTTATGATAAAATAAATTTATTGGAGATTTTTTAATGGTAGAAGAAGTAAAAAGTGTTCCTTCAAATAATGGAGATAACAAGAAAACTAAACCAAAAAAGAAAATGAATAAGCAAATGCGTTCTTATCTTATTTATTTTGCAATATTAATTGTTGCAACTGCTTTTACTGTTTTCTTTGGCATTAAAGATGATCCTGCTGAAATTATTGGCTACATTAAAGGATGCAATTATCGTTTCTTATTAATGGGAGTCGGAATTGTCTTTATTTGTTTTTGGATTGAAGGACTAATTTTAATGATTTTAGCGAAGATGTATAAACGTCAATACCATTGGTGGCAAGGTACATTAAATAACTGTATTGGTGAATTCTTCTCTGGTATTACTCCTTCTTCTTCTGGAGGACAATTTGTTCAAGCTTATACTTTCTCTAAACAAGGTGTTAAAGTTACTGCTGCAGCATCTATCTTATTCATGAGATTTATTGCCTTCCAAATTGTTTTAGTAGTTTTCTCATTCTTCTTATTTGTTTTCAAATATTCAGAAATTTATAAATACGCGGCAAAATTACAGTTATGGGGAATGGAATTATCAGTTGCCCATTTATCAATTGTTGCCTTTGTAGTTAACGCATTAATTATTATTGGTTTATTCTTACTTGCTTTCTCAAGTAAATTACATAAATTTGTTTCAGTATACGGAATTGGTTTACTTGCAAAATTACATCTTGTAAAAAATAAAGATCAAAAGACTTTAGAATTAAATACAAAGCTAGAAACATTCCGTATGGAATTTACTAGATTAATTCAAAACTGGAAAGTTTTAATAATTGTTATAGTTTTATTTATCATTAAAGATGTTTTAATTAATATTATTCCATATTTTGTTATTAGAGCATTAGGTGGTACATTCGTTAATAAAGATGTTTTCTCTAATATTACTGATACTATGTCTATGACTTTATTTGCAACTTCTGTTGCCTCATATATTCCAATTCCTGGTGCATCTGGTGCCACTGAATACTGCTTTAAAATGGTTTCTTACAGTGTTCTTGAAGGAGATGGTAATATCCTTAACGCAGTTATCTTAGTATGGAGATTTATTACATATTATATCCCATTAATTGTAGGATTTATTGTTTTCTTAAGTTATCACGAATCTCCAAAGCAAGAATCTTTACATGGCAGCAGAAAGACAATGTTACAACTGCAAATTATCTTGGTAAACGAAGAGAAATCTTTAACTATTGTCGATGCTGATGAACTTTCTGAAAAAGATAAAGAAAGATTTGAAGATTTAACACCTGAAAACATTGATTCACACTTTGAAAAAGTTAAAGAAGAATTATTAACACAGCTTCAAACTAATGATAAAGCTGTCGATAAAGAACTATATCAAAAGAAGAAAGGTACTTTCGTTTCTTTAAGAGAAAGAAGAGAAAGACAACTTGAAAAACGTCGTCAAAAACAAAAAGCAAAACGTGATGAAATGATTAGAAAAGCACGTGAGGCAGAAGAACAAGAAGACAACATAGTTTCTTCTAAGGAGGAAAAATAATGAGAATTGCTTTATTTTCAGATGCCTTCCCACCTGATATTAATGGTGTTGCAACTGCGACAAATACTTTATTTGAAGCTTTTAAAGCCCATGGTCACGAAATATATGTAGTTACTTCTTCTCATACTAAACAGATGACTTTTGAAAATAATATCTTAAGAATTCCTGGTATTGAACTTAAAAAATGGTATTCATTAATTATGACTGGCCCTATCAATCCTAAGGCTACTAAGATTATTAAGAAATGGAAATTAGATATAATCCACGTTCAAACTGAAGCGGGTATGGGATTATATGGACGTTACCTTGCTCGTAAATTTAAAATCCCTCTAATTTATACTTATCATACAATGTATGTTGATTATACTCATTACGTTACTAAAGGCTTCTTAGATCCTTGGGCAAAGAACATTATGAAGTGGTGGAGTAAAGAAATTACTACTTCTTGTACTGAACTAACAACTCCTTCGTATAAAACTCGTAACGCATTAAGAGAATATGGTAGTAGAAAATATATTAATGTCATTCCTAATGGTATTAATTTATCAATGTATGAAGATGAAAAAATCGACCATAAATTTATCGAAGATTTTAAAAAGGAAAATCACTTAGAAAATAAATTTATTTTATTGAGTTTAGGTCGTATTGCGTCAGAAAAAGGTATCGATGTATTAATTAAAGGATACGCAGAATTTTTAAAAACAAATCCTATTAAAGACAGTGTTCTATTAATTGTAGGGGACGGGCCTTACAAAAAAGAACTTGAACATTTATCTTTAGATTTAGGTATTGCAGATAAAGTTCTCTTTATTGGTAAAGTTCCTCATGAACAAGTACCTTATTTCTATGCAATGAGTGATATCTTCTTATCTGCATCAATTACTGAAACTCAAGGCTTAACTTATATTGAAGCTATAGCATCAAAAACTTTAGTTTTATGTAGATTTGATGAGAACTTAGAAGAAGTTATTAAAGAAGGCGTTACAGGTTTTTATTTTGCAGATGAAGAATCGTTTACTAATAAATTAAAATATATTATTGAATTGCCGGATAGTCAAAAACAAAAAATCATTGAAACGGCGCATGAAGCAAATAAGCGTTATTCAATGGAACAATTTTATGAAAGAATGTTAGAGGTTTATAATCGTGGAAGAAGAAACATGTGGTAAAACTATTAAAAAAATTAAGTACGTTAAGAAAAATGCAGTAATTACTTTTACTGATGAAGAAGAACTTACTTTATCTATTAATACCTTTGCACATTTCTACTTATACGAAAATAAGACTTTGACTAGAACAGAATTAGAAGATATAGCACGAATTGAGAACTTAGATAAATCTAAATCTTACTGCGTGAATATTCTTTCTAAAAAAGTCTATACAGAAAAAGAAATTAGACAAAAACTTTCCGCTCGTAATGTAAATTATATAGATGTAAATGAAATTATTAATTATCTTATAGATAACCATTTTCTTAATGATAGTAGATATGCTAATATCTACGCTGAAGAATATCTTCGCAAAGGATATGGGGAGAATAAGATAAAAAACAGTTTAGAGGATAGAGGAATAAATGAAGATATCATTTCAACTTTATCTTTTGATAAAAAGATAGAAGAAGAGCAAGCTTTAAAATTAGCTACTTCTGCTATAAAAAAATATGTTAAGAATAAATCTAAAAAAGAAACTCTTAACAATATTGAAAAAACATTATTATCTAGGGGATATCCTGCAAATATTGTTTATAAAACTATAAATATTATTGAAAGCGATATGCCTCATGATGAAGAAACAATCCTTAAAGCTCAAATTGAGAAGTATATTAAGGCACGTCACCTTGATTTAGGTGAAAAAGGTAATCTTGATAAGGTTATAAGACATTTCCTTTCTAAAGGCTTTAAATACGAGGATATTAAAAAGAATATAAAGGAGGATTAATGGAAAAGTTAATTAAAGAATTTAAAGAAGGCGATAGAATCCAACTTGATTTACTCGTCAACAATGTTACTAAAGGCGTTTCTAATGCTGGTGCACCATATTTATCTATTACATTACAAGATAATACTGGTACTATCGAAGGTAAGAAATGGGATGCAAGTGATTTAGATACTATTATTGCAGAAGCCGGTAAAGTCGTTAAAATCTATGCAGATGTTATTTCTTATAGAGATAATTTGCAATTAAAAATCTTTCAAATTGATGAAGTAGATCAAAGCCAAATTGATATTTTCAAATTTGCCCTTCCTTCACCTGTACCACAGGCAGATTTAATTAAAAAATTAAATTCATATTTAGCATCTTTACAAGATGAAGATATTAAAAAGATCGTTAATACTATTATTAATAAATATTACGATCGTTTTATTACTTATCCTGCCGCGAGTAAAAACCATCACGCATTTGCTTCTGGATTACTTTATCACACATTATGTATGGCAGATGTTGCATCTTTCATTGGTAGATATTACGAAGATGTTAATAACGATTTATTAATTGCAGGATGTCTTTTACATGATGTTGGTAAAGTTATTGAATTATCAGGCCCAATTGCTACTAAATATACTTTAGAAGGTAAATTACTTGGTCATATTACAATTGGAGTAAATGAAATTAGAGAAACGTGTCACAAACTTGGCATTACTTCAGAAAAAGGTTTATTACTTGAACACATGGTTTTATCTCATCATGGAGAAAAGGACTTTGGTTCACCTGTACCACCATTAATTAAAGAAGCAGTTATCTTACATACAGTAGATGATTTAGATTCTAAGATGAACATTGTTAATGCAGCACTTGCAAATGTTGAAGAAGGAGAATTTACTCAGCGTCTTCTTCCATTTGAAGGTAGAGCATTCTATAAGCCTAAAAAATAAAAGTTTTGAAGCCTTACTATAAAGGCTTTTTTTGTTCTTATTTAAAAGAGAAAAGTATTTATCTAAAATAAGAGGTTTTTATTATAAAAATGATATCATCAAAGCAATTACGGGGATAAGACGTTGTGGTAAATCATCACTAATGGAAATGATTGCTGATGAATTGGTTGAAAAAGGTGTAGGCAAAAACAATATTATCTATATAAATCTTAACAAACGAGGATATAAAAATATTAAAAGCGAGGAAAAGCCTCGCTTTTTTTAACATTTTTAGAGCTTTTTTGATATTTCTTCTGCAACTGCTGGTAAATTAATTTTTTCAATCTTGTTTGACATAAATTCAATCTTTAATTTGTCAGCTTCTCCGTATCTAGGGATAACGTGTACATGGAAATGCATGACAGTTTGACCTGCGACAGAATTAGTATTATTTAAAATGTTAATACCTTCCGCTCCAAGAGATGCAACTTGAGCTTGTGCTATTTTTTGAGCGGCACCAAATACTTTTGAAACGATATCTTTAGGAACAAATAAGAAATTATCATAATGATTCTTTGGAATAACTAATGTGTGTCCTTTTGTTGTCTGTGATAAGTCAAGGAACGCTAAGACATCATCATCTTCATATACTTTGTAGCAAGGAATTTCGCCTCTAGCAATTTTACAAAAAATACAATCGTCCATATAAATACCTTCTTTCTTTTATACCTATAATTTTATCACGAATTAGATAAAAGAAAAGGAGACTTTTAAAGTCTCCTTAATAAATTAATCAAATAATGTAGAATACTTATCTTTGATGTAATTGTAGAAATATTCATCGTGAATCTTATCTTCAATTCCATATTCTTCTAAGTATTTTAAGACTGCTTGTCCTTCGTTAGTAGTTGATGAAGATAATTCGTAAGCAATATCTACTATTTTTTCTAACTTAGACCAATCGTAGCTACCATCTTCTTTTTTGTTTTCTGAAAGTAAAGTGTTAACTTTTGTTGATGTGTAGTAATTCTTAACAATGACAATATAGTAAGCACTTGATGATGAGTCATAATGATAATATTGTCCGTATTTAGAAGTTGCTTCGTATGTTTTTGGTTTTAAGAACTTAACATCTCCATCAGTTAAATATGAAGAAATTGATGAAGAGAATAATCTATTTTTTATTTCTTCTGGTAAATCAGAGATACCACCAGAAACTGTGTAAAGATCATCACCTGTGAAGTCTTGAGCATTGAGTTCTCTATTTTTTAATTCAACACCCCAAGATACTGGATAAGCACCTGAGCCTGTGTATTTATTTTCAATAGTTTCATCTCTTTTTTCAATAGGGAGTAATTTACCGTTAACTGTACCGTCTACTGTGATTTTCTTTAAATCTTCAGTAACAATTGATCTAGTTGTTGCACCAGTGTAGTAAGAAACTGTTGTTTCGCCTTTGTAGATGTTTTGTAAATCATCTAAGTTAATATTAGATGGAGAATTTGTTAATTTATCATTTAACCAAGCTTGGATTAATTTGTTTACATCACCATCGTGGTTAGATAAGTTTTCTAACTTGATGTATTGGACATCTCTTGCTGCCGCTCTTGAAATTGAAGAAATAGAGTTTGTGCATAAATATTTTGCTGTTAATAATTTCTTAACGACTGTTGGTCTAATTGATTTTGTGATGTAGTCTGAATAATCACCATTGAATAAGTGATCAAATAAGAATTCTGTGTATGTTGAATTCTTGTATTCTTCTTCATATGCTGAAGGGATTTCTACAGGAATTTCATAATCGTTATTAAATGAAGTTTTACCTTCTTTAAATGTGATATTGTATCCTTGAGATTTTAGTTCTTTGAAGAATTTTTCTTCTTGGAATAAGCCGTTAACTGAATATGTTGTGTTATCTTTAACTTTGTTAACTAATTCTTCTTTGCATAAAGCAACGACTTTTTCTTCAGTAACAAAGTTGTCTGCTTTAATTTCGACTTCTGCAAGATCTGCCATCATATAAGAGAAGATATCTTCTACTGCTGTACCTTCTTTTCTATAGTTTAAATAGATTTGTTGTAAGTTGTTTCTAAAGTAATCTTTTTCACCAATTTCTACAACTTTAGTAGTTGAGTTATTTGTTTTTGCAATTAATGGATCGTTACATGAAACTAAACCCATTGTTAATACTGCTAAAGAAGCAATTAATAAATTTTTAGTTTTTTTCATTTTCATTGTCTCCTTATTATGCGTATAAGACATCATCGTCGTTATATAAATTTTCGATGTCTGTTAATGAGTATTGTCTAGAATCTTTTACATCATCTTGGAATTCTAATAAATTTAAGTATGATGACCAAGCACTTAATTGTGTTGCTTGAGCGGTGTATTTTGTATTTGTACGTTTTGCTTCAATGTAATCAGTAATCTTGTTGAGCATTTTTTCATCAATCTTGATGTCATCTCTTAAGACTTTGTTTCCATTTGAATCTAATGCAAGAATAGTTGAAGAATTGTTATTTTCTGTCTTATAAATTAATGATTCAAATAATCTATCAGAAACATTTGCATCATATGCTTTAATCTTTGTGCTAATATCAGAAGCTCTTGATGAATATGTGCTATTTGTTGTTTTTAAGTATGTTACGTATGTATTTGCGTTTGTTACATCATCGCTTGATGAAGGAACATCTTGTGAATAGTAGTGCATCATTTCTTTCATTAAGTTAGTTTCGCTTGTCTTATCATCACCTATTGAAATTGTTTTATTGGATGTCCAATCAACGTATGAAGTAAATCTTTGATATAATGGAGATTTTTCAATTAAGATTAAGTGCCATCCTGTTGTTGGATTATATGCAACAAGGATTGGTGCCCAATATGGATTTTCTTTTGTGCCTTGGTTAACTGCTAAGATCTTAACACCATCTGCTAAACCAAGTAATGATTTAACTTCTGCACTTGGTTCCATCCAAACATTATTTGCAAGTTCTTCTTCTGAAGCACCTTCTGAAGTAATGAATGATAAACCACGGTTATTAAATACATTATTGAAGAGAACATTACGTGGATAAGTAGTGTCATCAATTTCATGTTCATAGCCATTGTGATCTCTAAATGTTTTATCTGATAAGTTAACTCTATCTGCAGAAGTGATATCTGCAACTTTGTTTAAATTAGAAACATCTGAATATTTAATAGCAGTGAAATGTTGATTTAATGTTGACTCTGTTGGGATTTCAACGTCGCCTGATTTAACAGTTGGGCTGATACCAAGTTTTGCCATCTTTTGTTCTTTTGTATATGGTGAAGGGTTGCTATTTAAGAATGCATCGTAGTAATACATTGCAACTCTAAATTCTGATACATAACTATTTGCAACTGATGTATCAACAATACCTAATGAACCATATGATGTACTTGATGTATCATCAGAAGCATCATAAGCGATATCACCGAATGATTCTCCAGAAGTTAAACGTGAAACTACTGAATACATTTTTTCAGCTTCTGCTTTGGAAATTTGCTTGTTATATAATGATGAACCATCGATATCATCTGTCTTAACTAAGATGTGACGGATGTGATATGGGTTTTGAGTTTTGACATAATCCCATGTCATATTATCTTGAGTGTATGACCAAACTTTAACTTCATCACCATCTAATTTAACATTGCCAGTTGCAGCTGTAGCTGCCATATTTTCTTCATAATATTTATCTGAATATGCTGACTTTTCTACATCTAAAGTATAGACTTCACGTAATTGGCCTAAATCATCAACACCAGCGCTTTCAAGTGCATTTGATAATTCAGTATTATATGTTGTACCATTATCTGAAGCTGTCTTTTTAGCTGTTGCGATAAAGCTATCAATCTTTGAATCAATTTCTGATTCCATATCAGATGTGATGTTACCTGCGTATTTATCTCTTACTAATACATCATAGATAGCTTGCTTATAAGCATCTAACCCTTTTGTTGTGGTTAAATAATCTTCGAATAAATCATCTGCTTTGTAGGTGATTCCTTTTACTTTACCATTATTTAATGTGACAATAATAGCAGCTCCGTTCGCGTCATATTCTAATTTGACAGGAGAACATGATACTAATGCTGTTGCCATAAAACCAACTAATGATAACGTTACCAAACGTTTTTTCATGTTGCTTTCCTCCTTTGTTTAAAAACATAGCGAGATAATTGTACCTAAAATGAAAAACAATTACAATACGTTAAATTAAATTATTATAATAATATATTATAAGATGGGCGAAAAACATCTTAAATGTCCAGTATTTTTGCGTTGTTTCTGTGAAATATAAAAATGATGTAAAATAATTATAATAATTAGTATATTTTTTATGTTTTTTGATGGTTTTTGATAATGTTTTTAAAAATTAAAATTAAGCTACATAAATAGCCTAAAAATTGATAGAAAATGTGACAAAAACATCATTAATTTTCATACTCAAATGTCAATTTATTTATTTT
>DEWM01000043.1 GCA_002363635.1 Caryophanales bacterium UBA3210
TTCTCTACAGCAAGTAGTGGTTCACCTGCAGCTACACGTCCGACGATAGGGATGTTTGAAATCTCTCTTCTAGAAATAGCAAATTCGTCATCATCCACAATTTCAATAGCTCTAGTTTTAGATGAATCTCTTTTAATATACCCATTTTCTTCTAGAGTATTAAGATGAGAGTGAACAGAAGAAGTAGAGCTTAGTCCAACTTTTTCACAAATCTCTCGAACAGTAGGTGGATAACCTTTTCTTAATATCTCTTCCTTAATATAATCTAATATTTCTTGCTGTTTAGCAGATATTTTACCAGGCATTTTATATACCTCCTTATTCAACTGTACCATTTATTGTACTGTTCTTATGTTAATCTTAACACAGTTAAAAAAGGGATGTCAAGAAAAAATCGAACAAATATTCGAAAAAAGTATTGACAAACATCTGTTCGAATATTATACTAAATACAAGAAAACGAACAAATGTTCCCATATAATTATAATAGTGTGGAGGTCAGATATGAGAACTATTACAAAGAAAAAATTCTATTTAATAATGACTGCAGTATTTGCGATTGTTATCGTAATCATGTTGGGAGTTAAATTTGTAGATGCTAGTGATAGCGCTAATACACCTAAGTATAAGTATTATACAAGCTATAAAATCCAGGAGAACGATACATTGACTAGTATTGCAGAAGAGTATACTAAAGGTACAGATGTATCAATTAAAGACTATATAAGCGATTTAAAGAATGATAATAGATTGAAAGATGATGAGATCACAGAAGGTGAGAACTTAATCATTTCATATTATTCAGATATTGCAAAATAATCATTTTTATATTTCTCTTTTTGTTGAGTTACAATTTTCATATTGTTTCTTATAATTACTACCTTTTTTCTTTTTAAAAGATGCTTTCCAGTATATCTGGTTAAGCATCTTTTGTTTTTAATCTTTTCTAAGTTTTACAGCATTTCTGGCTTTACGTCTTCGTTCATCCTCGATAGCTGCATAATGTTTCTTTGTAGTATTTACATCTTTGTGGCCTAACACATCAGCTACTAAGTATATATCACCTGTTTCACGGTAAAGTGCAGTACCATAAGTGCTTCGTAACTTATGAGGAGTAATCTTTTTCAAGTTCGTAACAAGAGAAGAGTACTTCTTAACTAAATTTTCTACAGCTCGAACCCCAATACGTCTTTTCTGTAAAGATAAGAAGAGAGCATTTTCGTGTCCGGCCTGAGTAACTATATGTTTTCTTTCATCAATATAGTCTCTTAAAGCTTTTTCAACTTCTTCACCGAAGTAAACAACAGTTTCGTATCCACCTTTTCGTCTTATCTTAACGCCAGAGTTTTTAAAGTCTATATCATTTATATCTATTCCGACACACTCAGATACACGCATTCCAGTTCCAAGTAGAAGTGTAAGAATAGCAACATCTCTAGTTTTAGTTTTTCCATGGAACCTTTGCTGTGACTTAGTAAGTTTATCACCTTTATCTACCTCATCTAACAAATCAGCCACTTCATCGGCATCTAAACGCACAATCTCTTTCTGATGTAGTTTAGGTAACTCTACTATAGCTGCTGGATTGTTTTTAATCTTTTCCTTTTTATAAAAGTAGCGGTAGAGTGTGCGTAAACAAGCTAATTTACGCTTAATTCCACGTTCAGAATTTCTGTGTAATTTTCCGTTCTCATCTTTATAAAGCTTTAAATACTCTAAATATTCTTCAATATCAGTAGAAGTAACTCTATCTAGCATGTCTAAATCAAAATCAACCACGTCTTTATTCTTTAATGATGGATTATATTCATGCATATAGTTGAAGAAAACAACTAAATCATAGCCATAAGCTATACGTGTACGGCTAGAAGTAGTGGGTTCAATTCCCCTAAAGAATTCGCCACAAAATCTAGGAAGTTTCATTCTTAACTCCCTAAGTTTTAATTCATTGTTAATATCCACTTGATCATGATAATTTGTAGCATCCATTATTCTTCAAAACCTCCGTTTAGAATAGCAGTAAAGAATCTATCTTTAACACCTGGGTTTTCATTATTTAACTGTCTGAGCAAGTTTTTAACATATTCGCGCTTAGTATGACCATCTATATCACATTGTGGTTTGCTGACTGGTAGTTCATATTTATTCTGAAATCCAATAACATCCATCTCTGGAACATACATAAGTGGTCTGATAAGTGTTAAATCCATTCGATCTAGATAAGTTACAGGTTTAAATGAATGAAAACGTCCCTCATATATCAAACTTAAGAGCATAGTCTCAATAATATCGTCTTTATGGTGAGCAAAAGCTGTTTTATTACATCCTAACTCTTTAGCCTTTTCATTTAGTGAACCCTTACGCATTTTTGAGCAAAGAGAGCAGGGGTTCGTTTCACCACGTTGTTCAAACACTATATTTCTAATATCAGTCTTAATAACATGATATTCTACATTCAATTCATCACATAAGTCTTTAACTTTGCTAAAATCCATTTCACCATTAGTTAAATCAACTGTAATAGCAACTAATTCGAACCTTTTTGGGTAGAACCTACGTAGACCTGCAAGAGCATACAACAAACAAAGGGAATCTTTGC
>DEWM01000119.1:0-803 GCA_002363635.1 Caryophanales bacterium UBA3210
CATCAAGTAATAAACATTCTTGAAGGGTAAGTTCTCCTAATGGCTTTTTGCTTTCTGGATAGAATCTAGACGCGATTCTTTTCATTAAGGTTATATTGATATCAAGATAATCATCCCAAGAGATTTCATTTTTGATTTTACGGACTTTTAGAAAGTCTTCTTGAGCGTCTCTTATATCTTCTTCAATTTCTTCTTTTTTGACGTTGCTAGTGTCTGTAATAATGACTGAAGATTTATGAATTTTAGAAGTAACTATGAGTAAATAGATGACAACAATTAAAAGAGCACCTGCGATTATTCCTGTAAGAAAAGCGAATATTACCCAGATGTTAATGTTAAACTCGGTTTGTATCCCTAAAATATTAGTCATATCTTGATTATATACGAAAAAAATAAAATTGTTATTATTTATTATAAATAATTCTTTCTTTTTTTGACTTGTGGTATCATAATATTTGCGTTAGAAACGAAAGGATAAATTATATGAAAGCAAGTAGAATGTTAATTTCCACTTTAAAAGAAACACCAAGTGAAGCAGTTATTCCTTCACATATTCTCCTTTTAAGAAGTGGAATGATTAGAAAAGAAGTCGCTGGAGTTTATAATTATTTACCGTTAGGATTAAGAGTATTAAATAAAGTCGAAGATGTTATTCGTGAAGAAATGAATAACGCTGGATCACTTGAAATTTTAGCATCTGCAATTCAACCTAAAGAATTATGGGAAGAATCTGGTAGATGGTATAAATATGGTCCAGAATTGATGAGACTTAAAGATAGACATGGTAGAGAATTCTGTTTAGG
>DEWM01000119.1:853-7444 GCA_002363635.1 Caryophanales bacterium UBA3210
CCAACTCATGAAGAAATCTTTACAGATTTAGTTAGAAATGAAGTTAAATCTAAAAAGCAATTACCAATGTCAATTTATCAAATTCAAACTAAATACAGAGATGAATTTAGACCTAGATTCGGTTTAATGAGATCTAGAGAATTCATTATGAAAGATGCTTATTCTTTTGACGTTGATGTCAAAGGACTTGAAGAATCTTATCAGAATATGTATGACACATACACTCGTATTTTTAATAGATTCCATTTAAAATTTGTTCCAGTTCTTGCCGATACTGGTGCAATCGGTGGCAATGGTTCTCACCAATTTATGGCATTATCAGAATATGGTGAATCTGATATCATCTATTGTGAAGAATGTGGTTATGCAGCAGACCAAGAAAAAGCAGAAACTAAACCTGATACATATAGAAATGATGAAGCAGAACTTCCAAAAGAAGTAGTTGCTACACCATGTGAAGGTACAATTGAAGATCTTGCTAAATTCTTAAATTGCTCACCAAAAGATATTGCAAAATCAGTTTTATATCGTGACCTTGCTCATAAACAATTAGTACTTGTTTTAGTAAGAGGCGATAGAGAAGTTAATGAAATTAAGATTGTTAACGCATTAGATTGTGCTGAATTTGAATTAGTTCTTGCAAGTGATGAAGACCTTAAGACTTTAGGTACTTCAGCAGGATTTATGGGTCCTATTGGATTAAATGTTGACAAAATCTTAGTTGATGAAGAATTAGTTTCACAAAAGAATTTCTTTGTCGGCGCTAATAAGAAAGATTTCCATATCAAAAACGTTAACTATGGCAGAGACTTTACAGGTGAAGTTGCTCAGTTTAGAAAATCTGTAGCAGGTGATTTATGTAAAGAATGTGGTAAACCAGTTAAGATGGAAAGAGGTATTGAAGTTGGTCAAATCTTCAAACTCGGTACAAAATATTCTGAGCCAATGAAATGTACTTATACAGATGATGATGGTACAAATAAACCAATGGTTATGGGATGTTATGGTATTGGTGTAACTAGAACTATGAGTGCTATTATTGATCAATATCACGATGATTTCGGTATTAAATGGCCACTTAACGTTGCTCCATATCACGCAGTAGTTGTTCCTGTAAATTATAAAGATGAAACTCAAAAGAATGTTGCTAATGACTTATATAAGAAATTATTAGATTTACACGTTGAAGTAGTCTTAGATGATAGAGATGAACGCCCAGGATTTAAATTTAAAGATTGGGAATTAATCGGCTTACCATTTATGGTAATTGTTGGTAAACGTGCTGCTGAAGGCATCGTTGAATTTAAAGATAGAGCAACTCTAGAAAAGAAAGAAGTTACTATCGAAGAAGCAGTTAAATTAATTAACGAAGCAGTTAAGTCTATCTAGACTAGCTGCTTTTTCTTTGGTTTTCTTGAAATATATTAAATATATTTCTATAATAATAACGCACGATACTTTTACAGATTGTAGCAATTAATTTTTAGATGTAAAAAAAGAAAACTATTGAGACCTAAATTTTTAGGCTTAAAGAGAAAGGAATTATTTACATGACAAAACATCAACAAATCCGTTTTATGGCGGGTAACGCAGTTTTAGCAGCTCTTGTTGCTATCTTAACTTTAATTTCAAACCATTTATCAATTGGTCCAGCATCATTTAACTTATCACTTATTCCAATCGTTATTGGTGCAATTATCTACGGTCCATGGTCAGGCTTATTCTTAGGCTTAGTCAATGGCGGTATGGTAATGCTTGGTGCACAAGGTTTCTTTGCAATGAATGTTGCAGGTACAATCTTAATCTGCTTATTAAAAACAGGTACAGCAGGTTTAGTTGCTGGATTCTTATATAAATTAATTAGAAAATCAAATTGGAAAGTCGCAGTTGTTGTCGCAACAATCTCAGTTCCAGTTATTAACACATCAATCTTCTGTGTTGGTGCATTATTATTCTTCCAAGAAGCAGTTGGAGTTTTATTTACTTGGTGGCTTTTAGGCAACTTTGGTATCGAACTTGCTATCAACGTTGTATTATGTCCTTCAATCATCTATATTGTTAAAACAGTCGAAGCAAAATACGGCATTGAAAACAATTTAGAAGATGGAAAAGAAGACATCACAGTTTCAGTAAACGAATCAAAATAATATATCTGTAAAAATTAATAGTATTGTGCGGAGGATATCAAATGATTTTATTAATCGATCTAGGAAATACAAATTTATATGTTGGTGCATATAAAGACGGAAAATTATATAAATCTTTTAGAAAACATTCCAATTTACAATTATCAAGTGATGAATATGGGGAAATTCTTAATCAGTTTTTTTATACTGCTAAGTTAGATCCTGAAGCATTTGAAGGCGCACTTATGAGTAGTGTAGTTCCTTCTTTAACTTATACTATAAAAGAAGCTGTAGAAAATATTCTTAACAAACCTTGTAAAATTTTAGGAAAAGGACTAAAAACAGGACTAAATATTAGAACAGATAATCCTAGTGAAGTCGGCGCAGACCTTGTTGCAGATGCAGTTGGAGCGGTCAATAAATACCATGCACCTTGTATTATTGCAGATCTAGGTACTGCAACAAAATTAATAGTAGTCGATAACAAAGGGGAACTTATTGGTTGCACAATTTCTCTAGGCATTAAAACATCAATGAAAGCATTAACTAATGGTACTGCTCAACTTATGGATGTTAATTTACAAGCACCTCGTAAAGTAGTAGGTAAAAACTCACCTGATTCAATTAATTCTGGTATAGTCTACGGAACATCTGCAATGATTGAACGTATGGCAGAAATGATTGAAGAAGAACTTGGTTATAAATGCACATTGATTTTAACAGGTGGATGCGCTCCACTTGTAAAAGATTTATTAAAAGATTTTATCTATGATTCAACTCTAATCTTAGATGGACTATATCATATCTATTCCAAAAACATCTAACCTTAAAGATCACTTTTATAAGTGACCTTTTTTGTTTATTAATGAATCTAGACTTAACAATATTATTTTTTACATATATAATTTTATTGAAAATTATAAATTCGAGGGGTGTTAGTATGTTTAAAAATCCAGGAAGAAAAATAATAGTATTTGGAAAGATTTTATTTACAATCTTATTAATCGCGGGCCTAGGCGCTTCTTTATATTTAGGCTATTATTTTTATTTTGTTAAAAAAATTGATCTTATTGAAAATTGGTATTATTACTTATGTGTATTAGGTGGAATTCTTCTTTCTCCTTATATTGCATGGGGAATATCAATTTTTGCAGTAGGTTTTGGAGAACTTATTGATAATTCTGCAGCATTAAGAAAAAATTCTGAAGAAGTCTTATTAAATGATACTAATTTAATTCTTGAAGATATTAGAAGAGAACTTGAAGCTCAAGCAAAAATCGATGCTTCTAATGAAGAATCAACTTTAGAAAATAATGATGATGTTTCTCCTGAAGTAAAAGAAGATGAAGTTAATCTTATAAAAAACAATGAAGAAGAAAATATTGAAGAAGAAACAAATAAGCCTACAGAAGAAGTTAACGAACCTTCTAGTTTAGAATCTAATGAACCTAAAGTAGAAGAAAATAATGAACCATCTTTAGAAGATAGCAATGAACCTACTATTGAAACTAAAGATCAAGTATCTGAAGAAGTTGAAACTAAAGATCAAGTACCTGAAGAAGATGAAACTAAAGAAAAAGCACCTGTTGAAATTGATTATGATGCTTTACCTAAAGTCGAATCAGTTGAAAAATATTTTGCAAAATATAAAGAAAAATATGTTCCTAACGAATCATATTTAAAAGGTGATATTGTTAAATATATTTCAAATAATGAAGTAGTTCCTAAATTTACAAATGGGGTAGTACTTGGAGTTAAAGAGAATACTTTAGTAGATATTATATTTAAAGTAAATGGTAGATTATTCTTATCAAGTTTAAAGACTGAAAACTTCGAATCATTAAATGTTTCTATCTATAACAAATAATCTTAAGATCACATTCTAAATGTGGTCTTTTTTAACACTTATTGTATATTTTTAATAATTTGGTGATACAAAAGATAGTTTTTGCTACTTGATATACTCATTTTACCCCTATTTTTAAGGTAATAAGTACTCAATATCTTTTATAAAAGATATAATTTAGATATAATATCAAACGGAGGGTTATATTTTATGAAATTAGATTTTAAGAAATTAGTAAAACCTTATGAAAAAGAATCTGTAAGTAAATTACAAGAATATATAAAAATTGATTCAGTTAATGATATGTCTACAGCAAAAGAAGGCCAACCATTTGGTGAAGGCGTTAAGAATGCTTTAGATTATATGGCAAAGCTTGGTAAAGAAGAAGGCTTTGAAGTTGATACATGCGAAGGTTACTGTACTGAACTTACATATGGTACAGGCGATAAGATGATTGGTATTTTTGCTCACGCAGACGTAGTTCCTGCTACAGGTGAATGGAAATATGGACCTTTTGAACCTGTTATTGAAGATGATGTTATGTATGGTAGAGGTACTTCAGATGATAAAGGACCAGGACTTGCTGCTTTCTATGCAGTTAAAGCATTAAAAGATAATGGTTTAATTGATGGCTATAAAGTTAGATTAGTTTATGGTGGCGATGAAGAACTTGGTGGTAGATGCTTAGAACATTATTTCCATGTCTTAAATAAACCATCACCTACATATGGCTTTACTCCAGATGCTGAATTCCCATTAATTTATGGTGAAAAAGGTATCGGTGGTTACATCCACGAATATGAATTAAAGAATGACAACATTATTTCACTTAACGGCGGTACTGCTGCAAATATTGTTATTGATGAAGCAACAGCATTAGTTAAGAAAGAAAAAGATTTAGATAGACAAATTGCTTCTTATTTCAAATTAATTGGTGTTAATTTTACAATTAAAGAATCACCAGAATTAAAAGATGTATTAGAAGTAAAAGTCTTTGGTAAAGCTGCACACGGTTCTACTCCAGAATATGGTATCAATGCTGGCTTATTATTAATTAAATTCTTAGGACATCACTATGGTGATGATGCATTAGAAAAATTATCAGATAACTACATTGAACCAACAGGTAAGAAACTTGGTGCATATTATGAATCTGAATTCTTACATAATTCAACATATAACGTCGGTATTATTAAAACTGAAGGTAGAACACTTAAATTAACAGTTAATTTTAGATACCCAGAAAATGTTGATTTAGATGATGCATGTAGAAAGATTAATGCTCAAAATATTGGTAAAGTTGAATCAATTAAGGGTGGTAAACCATTATTATTTGATCCAAAGTCACCTATGGTAACTACTTTACTTAAGGCATATCAAGAAGAAAGTGGCGACTACGAAACTCCTGCAATGACCATTGGTGGAGGAACTTACGCAAAAGAATGTGAAAATACTATCGCTTTTGGTTCACATTTCCCAGGTAGGGCTGATAACATCCACTCACCAAATGAAAATATCCATTTAGAAGATTATTTATCTTCTCAATATATTTACGCAAGAGCAATTTACGATTTAGGAAAGTTAGAGAAATAAAAATATGAGATTAAAGAATAGACCTTGGGGCAAAACAGTACTTGATAACAACTCAGAATATTATGTACATGATACAAATTTAGACGATGTAAAACTAACTGATTTCTGTTCTAGAGGTTCTTTAGTTCTTGAAATTGGTGCAGGTAAAGGTGACTTTGTTATTACAATGGCACAGAAATATCCTGATATTAATTTTATTGCAGTTGAAATGCAGTCTATGGCTCTAGCATTTGCATTAAGAAAAATCCAAGATAACAAATTAAATAACGTTTTATTTGTTAACTGTGATATGCATTTCTTATTTGAAAAATTACAAGATTATAAGTTTGAAACTATCTTCTTAAATTTCTCAGATCCATGGCCAAAGAAAAGACAAAATAAGAGAAGACTTACTTATCCTACAATGTTAAATGAATATTATAAGATTCTTAAAAATGGCGGTAAGCTCATCTTTAAGTCAGATAACGATGTCTTATTCAATGATTCAGTAGAATATTTAAAAGAATCACCATTTAAGGTTGAATCAATTGTTTATGATTATGATGGTAATGATCCTTATGATGCTCAAACTGAATATGAAACTAAATTTAGAGGACTAGGTACTCCAATTAAAAGATATATAGTAGTTAAAGAGGAAAAATAATATGAAAGCAACTTTCTATTACAATTACATCTTAATCGGTGATGTATTACTTGTTTCTACTGATTCTTCATCATTACCTACTCATTCAAAATCTATCGATAACGTCACAGTTGTTTATAGCGGCGATAAGGTAGTAGGAATTAACATTTTTAATTTCTCTGAATATGGAAAATTAAAAACTAATGGAAGAATCCTTTTACCACCTAATTCACTTGTAGATATAGTCAATTTAAAGATTGCTCCATTTGGTATTGAACCAATTGATTATGTTACTGAAACAGGATTTAAAGTTGGTGAAATTATTGATTGTGTTGAGCATCCTGAATCAGATCACTTACATATTTTAAAAGTTGATTTAGGTAAAGAAGTACTTCAGATTGTCT
>DEWM01000044.1 GCA_002363635.1 Caryophanales bacterium UBA3210
GTTTAATATCAAATAAGCCATTTGCTTGAGCGTATGCTCCCCCTGCTCCAATAGCGCATCCAACAATAAGTGATAATAAACTTAAGCCAAAAGTTAAGCCTACAGAAAATTTCTTTTTCGCCATATTAGAAAGTACCTCCTAATACTAATAATGTTTTAAAGATAAATTTTGAAGCAATGAAATATCCGGTAGCAATACCAATAATTAAGAATAAAAGCATTAAAAATAATGTCACTGGATGAATCTTCTTACTAACTTTATCTGTAGCACTTACTACTTTTCTAGAAGTAGATTTACTCATTCCAGTTGCGTCACTTAATTTATTTGTAGCCTCTTTTTTAGCAGTAGATTTTGCTTTGCTTTTTGCCTTAGTAGCAGTTTTGTTAGTTGTTGATTTTTTTGTTGTAGCCATGTTATCTCCTAAAATAAGATAGAAACTAAATCTGCAATAGCTTCTAATGTCTTCGCATCTTCTTCATTAAAATTGTCATAATCATCCGAATCTAAATCAATTACTCCATAACATTCATTATTCTTAATGATAGGAATTACAATTTCACTTCTAGATGTAGAAGAACATGCAATATGTCCTTTAAATTTATTAACATCAGGAACAAGCTGAGTAACCTTAGTATATGCAGCTTTACCGCATACTCCCTTATTAAAAGGAATTAAAGTACATGCCACAGATCCTTGGAAAGGACCTAAGAATAATTCATCATGCATTTCATTTGATAAATAAAACCCTGCCCAAGAAGTTCCTTTGATATTATCTTTAATAAGTGATGAGAGATTGCTTAAATTTGACACTAAAGGGAGCTTCTCATCAATTAATCCCTTTGCCATAGTAATTAATTCATTATTCATCTTTTTCAAGCTCATAAATCTCTGAATATTTGTTTTCAAGATAATCACAATAATAATCAGGATTTAAATCTTCTCCTGTAACTTTCTTTATTAATTCTTTAGGTGAAAGCATTCTAGCTTCACTATAAATGTTTTTAGTTAACCAATCTTTAATGACATTGACTTTACCTTCACTTAATAATTTATCAACATCAAGTTCTTCTTTCATCTTATGGTAGATTTGTGCAGAATAAGCATTTCCTACAGCATATGAGAAGAAATAACCAAAGCCAGTTGACCAATGTACATCTTGTAAAATACCTTCTTTATCTGAAGGAGGGGTAATACCAAGATATTCTTTATATTTCTCATTCCAAATACGAGGCAAATCATTTACATCGATATCATCATTATTGAAAATTAATTTTTCAATTTCATAACGAACAATAATATGTAAACAATAAGTAAGTTCATCCGCTTCTGTTCTAATTAATGAAGGTTGAACTTTATTAATTGCCTTATAAAATTCTTCTACAGATACATCTTTTAAAGTAGAAGGAATAATCTTCTTATATTTAGGGAAGATGTAATTAACAAAGTTCTTATTCTTAGCAATGATGTTTTCAAAGAATCTGGATTGAGATTCATGAAATGCCATAGAACACGCTCCATAAACAGAAGTACCTTCATATTTCTTATTAAGGTTTTGTTCATAAATACCGTGTCCACCTTCATGAGCACAAGAATAAACATTACTAGTCCAATCATTTTCATAATAATGAGTAGTAATTCTTACATCATTATGAGTTAAGCCATTAGTAAAAGGATGTTCAGTTTCTTTAAGCATACCTCTACTAAAATCATATCCAATACTTTTAGCAGTTAACTTACCTAACTTTTCTTGTTGAGATTTATTAACTCTAGTATGTAAGAAATCAGTCCTAATATTAACTTTAGAATTCATTACTTTCTTAAGTAAAGGAACAATTCTCTTTTTTAATTTATCAAAGAAGATATCAAGTTCTTTTTCAGAAGTACCCTCTTCATACATATCTAAATAAGTATTGTAATAAGAGTTATCAACCGCTCCATAATATTTAGCAAGAACTTTAGAATAATGAATTACTTCTTTAAAATAAGGTGCCCAAATAGAATAATCATCATTTTGTTTAGCCTCTTTCCAATAATAAGAAGATTGATTCATTACTTTCTGAGCTTCTTTTGCAACTTGTTCAGGTACTTTACGATCTCTCTCTACATCTTTTAAATCAAGAGTTACTGCTCTTTGATATAAAGGAGGTAAAGAATCATAATGCTTTTTCATTTCTTCTAGTAATCCTAAATATTCATTAGAAGTAGTTCTTTTAAAATATTCCATATAGAAATAATTTAAGATTTCTTCTCTTTCTTTATGAGCCTTTTTTGGAGCGTCAGTTTCATCTTCAAATCCAATAATAGATAAAGTATTTGAAATCATCTCATTAACTTTATAATACTCCCTATATTTTTTAATAAGTTCTTTAGTATTCATATTATATTCACCTACTTGTTTATATCTATTTTATAGATATTAATAATAGAAATGAACAAAAAAACTCCACTTTAACAAAAAGTGAAGTTTTCGTAATTTAATAAATAAAAAAGTTGCGCTGATAAGGAAACGGTCAGGCAACTGAAAGGAAAACTTTCGTAGAGGTAGATTGTGGTCTACCGTAGAGACATTGGACCGATTTCCAATATATACGAATATAACTTATGAGCTATCCTACTTGCATAGGACAGTGATTAATATATTACATATCTAAAAAGAAAAAAGAAACACTTTTTTGAAAATTTTTGAATTTTCTTTCAAATGTTTCTTTTTGTATCAATTATTTAATTAATTTAAATACTTATTTTAATCGATATTCTCGTGTTCTTCGTCTACTTTGACTTCTGTATCTTTTTTACCAAATCCCGTAACAAAATATACTAAGATACCAAGAATTAAAGCACATGCAACTGATGTTAATGTAACTTTACCAAATGTTAATGTAAGTCCACCGATACCTGCAATTAAGATAACTGAGACTGTGAATAAGTTTCTGCTATCACCAAGGTCTTCTTTTTGAATCATCTTTAAACCAGATACTGCGATGAATCCGTATAATGTCATACAAACACCACCCATGACACATGATGGAATTGTTGCAAGTAATGTAACGAATGGTGCAATGAATGAGCAAACGATACATAAAATTGCTGTAGTAATAATTGTTGTAATTGAAGCGTTCTTTGAAATAGCAACACAACCTACTGATTCACCATAAGTTGTATTTGGACATCCACCGAAGAATGCACCAGCGATTGAACCAACACCATCGCCGAGTAATGTTCTATGTAAACCTGGTTCTTCAAGTAAATCAGAACCAATGACTGATGATAAGTTTTTGTGGTCTGCAATGTGTTCTGCGAAAACTACGAATGCAACTGGAATGTAAGCAACTGCAATTGTACCAACATATCCCCATGAGAAGTTATCCCATGTTTCCTTTGAGAAGAATGCTTTTACAAATGTGAAGTCTGGATACCACTGCATTGAAGCAAATTTTGTGAAATCAATAACTTTTAATGCATCGTTATTTGCTAAATAACCAATACCTGTGAAGATAGCAGCGACTGCATAGCCTGCTAAGATACCTAAGATGAAAGGAATCATCTTAACAAATTTTTTGCCATATACTGAACAAGCAACTACTGTAAATAATGTAACTAAGCCACAGAATAATGCTAAGAATTTATTTGTTGTAACAACACCTGCTGCATCTTTAAATGAGCCTGATAATAAATCTCCAACAGCATTTCCTGCTAAGCTTAAGCCAATGATTGCAACTGTAGGGCCAATTACAACTGCTGGCATAATTTTGTTGATCCATCCTGTACCACAGAATTTAACAACTAATGCGATTGCAACATATACTAAACCTGCAAAGAATGCACCTAAAATTAAACCTAAGTAACCAAGTGAAGCAGAAGTAGCACCTGCGAATGCTGCAAGCATTGAACCAATGAATGCGAATGAAGAACCTAAGAAGACTGGGCTCTTAAATTTTGTGAATAGTAAATATACTATTGTACCAACACCTGCACCGAATAATGCTGCAGACTGGCTCATGCCGTTACCAATAATTGCAGGAACAGCGATTGTTGCTGCTAAAATAGCAAGCATTTGTTGGAAAGCAAAGATTAATGTTTTTCCAACTGATGGTCTATCTGATACACCATAAATTAGACCGTTCTTTTCCATAAGTTTTCCTCCCCTTCTATTTCAAAAAAAAGGATTTGGCACTAATACCAAATCCTAAAAAGCAAAAATAGAAAATAAAGTCTTTTTTGAACGAGAAACAAGAGGACAAAAACCCCTTGAGCTTTCCTTATACTCAATTGGACGAATGTTTTTATTAACCATATTTGTCTCCCAATTCCTGTTTTTTATAATAACAAATATTAGGTAATTCGTGAAGATGGTTTTTTTATGAAATCGGTTACATTCAAAGTCTTAAGTATAACTTAAGAAATTTTAAAAAATTATATATTTAATAAAATAAAAAGTTATCATAAGATAGCCTTCAAATAAAATTTATCTTAGTTTATTTACTAAAGGTATAATTGTTTCTTCTTTTTGTTCTTCCGTTAAAACATGCTTCGCGCCTTCAATTAAAGTAACATGATCTTCCCCAAACTTTTCTAAAACAATATCTTTTGTAGTAGTACAAATTTCATCCTTAGTTCCTACAATAATATAAGTATTCTTTAAAGTCATAGGATGAATATTACTTAATGCATCTTTAGCAAATCTAGAAACAGATTCGACAAAATAATCATCAATTGAGAAATCTTTTTCTTTAGGGTTTTGTCTAGGTGAAGAAAACTTATGTCTACCTAAAGCGACAGTTTTGCCAAATACAGAAGAAGGATCAACACATGGGTTAACTAAGATTCTTCTAACTGATTTATTGTTTAAACATAATGCATATAATCCTCCAAGAGAATTACCTACAACTAAATCAATACCATAATTATCCACAATATAGTTGATGATATAGATAGCTTCAGAACAATTAACAGGAACATCAAAAGTGATGACTTCATCATTTTCTAAGTTCTTTTTGAGAACTTTATAGACACCATTTTCTCCTGCAGAAGCAAATCCATGGATATTAAGAATTTTCATTTTTTTCTCCTCTACTTTTTCTTTTTTTAGGTACATCAGGTACCTGATAAATATATTCATCCTTTAAGATTTTAGAAAATCCTAATGAAGTAAACATCTTCTTAGATTGAGTATTAAAAGGATAAATTTCCGCATATAAGATTTTCATTTCTTTTTTCTGTGCGAGTTTAATTATACCTTGAATTACTCTTCTTCCAATATGTTTATTTTGATATTCATTACAAATAGTTATAGAAATATGACCATCTTTAAAAAGAGTAACATCACCTACTAATAGATTCTGATATCTAATGTAATATAACCAACCTTCATGTTTTAAAGCAGAATACATAGTTTTAACTCTCTTTAAAGAAAAAGGTTCTTTAGAATTACTAACTTGCTTAACAAGTTGTAGGTCCTGATACCACGACAAAGTAACCTTATAATTAGGCTTATAAGGAACTAAAGTTATCTCATCATCAATTTTAATATTTCTAAAAGTAAGCATATCTATTTCATTATACACAATTTTAAAATATATGAAATATCCTCCTGTTCAATAATTGTAAACACTTTCATAATTTTTTGTATTAATTCTTATTCAATTTAAAATGAAGATTTAGTATATTTTATACACAATGATAGGAGGGGATCATGGAAAAAGTTATTCTTTGTGAAGAAGAAATTAAAAGCATCACTAGTCTAATTGGCCAGCAGCTTTCAACTCGCTTCAGATTCAATGACTCTCCACCAATTATCATTGGCCTTATCGAAGATTCACTTCCATTTACAACAGATTTAGTAAATGAAATGAATATTCCCTTATTACAAGATTACATCCAGATCGGTTCTATCAACGGTAGTAAGCATTTAGGAACTATGCTAAAGAAAGACGTTTCATTAGACATCTACAAGAAAGATGTAGTTATCGTCGCTACAGTCGTTGATACAGGTATTCAGATGCAATATTTATCAGATTACCTCATGAACAAATATAAGCCTACATCAATTACAACAGTAGCGTTAATTGATAAAAAGGCTAACCGCAAAGTTCCTTTTAATCTAGATTATTACGGCAAAGAAATAAATACCGACTCTTTCTTAGTAGGCTATGGACTAGATTACCGTGGCTTTGGTCGTAATAGTAAAATCGTGTACATCCCAACTTCAGCCGAAATAAAGTCATGGGATTCTTACACTAATTAAACATTGCTTGTTATTTCTCCCTAACTATTATTCATTTCAATCAATGTTTAATCCAAATTAAATGTCTTATTAAGATAAGACTTAGAATACGAGATTTGTTAATAGCAAATCTCTTTTTTTATAAAAAAACCAGTTATTTCTAACTGGCTTAATATACTAATTAAAGAACAACTTTCTTAAAGTTCTTTTTACCTTTTTTAACTAAGATACCCTTCTTTAAAGCTGCTTCATCATATCTAACTTTTGAATCAGTAACTTTGACATCATCAACACTGACACCACCTTGTTCTACAGCACGTCTAGCGTCACCTCTAGAAGAAGCAAAACCACATTTAACTAAAACTGAACAAATGTCGATAGAACCATTAAGTAAATCACTAGCTTCTAAATTTAATGTTGGAGCGTTTTCACCATTTCCTGCAGCAAATAAAGATTTAGCCATTTCTTCAGCTTCTTTATATGCATCTTCTCCATGTATGAAAGTAATAACTTCTTTTGCTAAAGCCTTATGAGCTTCTCTAAGTTCTGGATGTTCCTTATTCTTTCTTTCTAATTCTTCAATTTCTTCTTTTGATAAGAATGTTAAGAATTTTAAGTAGTCGATAACTTTGCTATCTTCACAGTTAACAAAGAACTGGTACATTTCAAATGGAGAAGTTTTATTCTTGTCTAACCAAATAGCTTTGCCATTTGTTTTACCAAATTTAGTACCATCTGATTTAGTAAGAAGTGGCATAGTAAACCCATATACAGTTTTACCTGTTTTCT
>DEWM01000013.1:0-1050 GCA_002363635.1 Caryophanales bacterium UBA3210
CTAACATTGCCGCATAATGAAGTGCTGTTCTTCCATAACTAGTTTTTTGATTAATATCTATTCCATTTTTAATTAAGAATTGTATGTATTCTTCATTTATGAAATTATTCCCAAATATAACTGAGTTAAGTAATAGAAAACTTCCTTCACAATTAATGTCTGCTCCCTTTTTTAATTCTTCTCTTAGCAATCCCAAATCACTATCTTTTGCTGATTTAGTTAGTTTGACTACATTATTCATAATATCCTCCAATTGTACTTTGAAAATATCATAAATACTTTAAAAAAACAAGTGCTTGTTATATATTCAAATTAATTTTTTTTTTCACAAAAAAAGACTAGATTACTCTAGTCTTTTTTTATTAATTATTTTTAGTTTTGAGTGCAGCTTGTATTGTTGCTTTCTAATGTAGGCGATAAAATATATTGTTTTAGGATTAAGTAAACTGTTTTATCTTTTTTTATGCTTAATTCTTTTTATTATTTCATTTATGCACAGAATTATTTTTTTTTAAAATATCTCATTTATTATTATCTTCTTCGATATATTTAATTATTTTTCTTTGATTTCTTAATATTTCTTCCATCTTATCATGTAAATCTTCAAGTATTAATTCGCTCTTTAAATCAGTACGATAATCATTTTGATTTCTTAAACTATCTTTAGCAGCTTGTCTGTTTTGACTCATCATGATTATTGGTGCTTGAAGTGCTGCAAGACAAGACAATAATAAATTTAACAATATAAATGGATATGCATCTATTTGATTATCGCCTTCTAGAATATATGCATTTAGAACTATCCAAAAAATTAAGAATCCACAAAAGCCTAAGATAAATCCCCATGATCCTGCTATCTCACTCACTTTATCAGCAATTTTATCTCCTTTAGTCATTTTGGCTTCTTCTTGCTTATCTACGTCGATACTGATTGGTTGATCTACTAATAAATCTAATAATTCTTCTTCATCACTTTCTTCTAATCCATTGTTTTTTAATAGCATTTTTACAATTTCTTTTTTAGTTTTTCTTTTTTCCATTATCATCACC
>DEWM01000013.1:1096-4481 GCA_002363635.1 Caryophanales bacterium UBA3210
TATATTATATCAAAAAAAGACTAGTTTTACCTAGTCTTTAAAGTTTAAATTAGTTCTTCTTTGCTTTGATAGCAGCTTGTACAATTTTCTACTTCGGCAGTCATATTTATATTTGACTAAAATGACACGTTCAATTATTAGTTAAGTATCTCCCAATAGCCAGTTTTATCTGAGCCTACTCTCTCAATAATATTATTGTCAATTAATACTTTAAAGTTTCTCTTTATTGTTCTTACATTAACATTTAATTTTTCTGCTATTTTGTTTTGAGTAATATATTTATTATTAATAATGAATTCAATAATTCTATTTTGAATGTCATTTAAAACGAACTTACTACTCTTAATAACTTTATCCAATGATGAATTAATTGTTTTTAATAAAAATTTGATAAATACATTTGCATTACCATTAACATGGCACTCTGCAATAGATGAATAATACTCTTCGTGGTTTAAATACATTTCTTCTTCAATAGGAATAAATTCAAAATCTCTATTATAGTTAATTAACATTAAACTTACCCAATACCTTGCTAATCTTCCATTACCATCAGAAAAAGGATGAATAGCCACAAAATAATAATGAAATATTGCAGATAATAAAATGATATTCATATCACTATTTTTTATAAATTCAAATAAACTTTTCATTAATGATGGAACTAATAATGATTCTGGTGCCATGTATATAACTTTTCCATCTTTTTCTACACCTTCACCATGAGTTCTATAAGTTCCATTATCTTCATCAAAATATTTCATCATTAAGCTATGTACTTCAATAAAATCTTTTTCACTTTTATAATCATAATTATTGATTTTATCATATGCTTCTATTGCATTTTTAACTTCTTGTATTTCGTCTCTTTTACCAATTATTTGTTTATGTTCTAATATATTTTCTACATCAAATAATGATAATGAATTAGCTTCTATTGCAAGTGACGAATGAATTGATCTAACTTTTGATTTCGTAACCATATATTTTCTTTTTTGCTTATCTGATATTTTAATATCATTAAGTTTTGTATCAATATTAACTAATAATTCATTCATTTCTTCATCTATATTAAATATAGGATTAACTTTATCAAACAAATTCATTTTATCACTCTCTTTCTAAATGCATTATATCACAAATGTCACCGTAAATGTCACTGTATTTTTTAAATTAAAAGACTAGATTTATCATCTAGTCTTTATCATTTTATTAATTGTTTTTTGCTTTAATTGCAGTTTAAATTGCAGTATAACTCGCAACACATATATGAATTAATTCTTATTTGTGAAAATATATAACTATATTTATATAATTATTATAACCACTCACCAAATTTTTTAATATATATACTTTTTACTATTTGTGCAATTACTCCATATATTACTACAAAACCAATTAAATATAAATAATATATAGCTGGTAATATTACGAAGTTAAATCCTGTTGTAAAGCTTAATACTATAGGTACAGTTATAGTTGCAACTATTGTTAAGAATGTTAATAGTAATAAAGTATTACTTGGTCTAGATTTTGTAATATGATTTGTTCTTATATAGAATATCATAAATGTTTCTGTAACAATACACTCAATAAACCATGCTGTTTGGAAATAAGCTTGTAAATTCATTGAATTATATTTTAATACAAACCAGAATACTAGGAATGCTACTATATCTGTAATTGATGAGATAACTCCAAATATAATCATAAATCTTCCTATTGATTTTATGTCCCACTTTTTTACTTTCCTTAAGAAACCTTCATCAACATTATCATATGGTATACCAATTTGTGATAATTCTACAATAAAATCTTGTATTAACATTTGAATTGGTAATAACGGTAAGAATGGTAAAAATATAGATGCAATTAAGATACTAAATACATCCCCAAAGTCTTGACTTAAAGCTAGTTTCATATATTTTAATATATTTCCATAAACAGTTCTACCTTCTATAACACCATTATGTATTACTTCTAAGTTTTGTTCTAAAAGAATTATATCACTTGATTCTTTAGCAATATCTGTTCCTCCATCTACACTTATTCCGACATCAGAACTTCTTAGTGCTGGAGCATCATTTACTCCATCACCCATATATCCTACTGAATGTCCATTTTTTCTTAGAATTGATACTACTCTTTCTTTTTGCATTGGATTCATTCTTGCAAATATATCTATTTCTTCTACTTTTTTACTTAGTTCATAATCATTTAATTCATCTATTTCTTTTCCAGTTAAAATTTTAGTTTCTATTCCAACAGCATTACATATATTTTTAGTTGCAAAAGCATTATCTCCAGTTAGTATTTTTATATCTACACCATATTCTTTTAATTTTTTAATAGTTTGTTCTGCTGATGGTTTTGGTGGATCCAAGAATGCAATTAAGCCAATTAATGTAAAATCCACTTCATCTTCTACATCATACTCATCTACACCAGTATATTCTGGTTTAACTGCTAGAGCAATTACTTGCATTCCATCTTTTGCCATTTCTTCGGCTTTTTTATTTACTTTTTCTGTTATTTCTTTTGTAATTGGAACCTCTTCTCCATTTACTCGTGCCATATCACATACTTTTACTACTTCTTCTAATGCTCCTTTGACAATTACTCTAATTTTATCATGATGAGTCACAACTATTGATGATCTTTTTCTCATATAATCAAATGGAATTTCATCTATTTTTTTATAGTTAGATATATCTACATTATGACTTTTGGCATATTGAATTATAGCTTTATCTACTATGTTTTTATACCCCGTACCAAGAGAACTATTAACATATGCACATTTTAGTACATAATCATCATCTTCTCCATCAACATTAATATACTTTTGTAGTTCAATGTTGTTCTTTGTAAGAGTTCCTGTTTTATCAGTACATAACACATCCATAGAACCTAAATTTTGAATTGATTTAATACTTTTAACTAGAGTATTCTTTTTAGCTAATGCTTTACTTCCTTTAGTTAAGTTAACATTAACTATCATTGGTAACATACTAGGTGTAATACCTACAGCGACTGATAAAGCAAACAATATTGCTTGATTGATATTTCCTCTTATCATTCCATAAATTACAAATACTAATATACAAATTATCACCATACATTTAATAAGAAGCCCTGTAATATGATTCATACCTTTATCAAAAGTTGTTTCTTCTTTAACTACTTCTTTTTGTTTGTTCATATTACCTATAAATGTATCAAGTCCAGTTTTAATAACTACACCTTTTCCTTGACCACTTATAACATTACAACCCATTAAACATATATTATTTATATCTATAGGATCATTAGATTTACTTTCTATATTGATATTCTTTTCTACTGCTGCACTTTCACCAGTAAATGCTGATTGATTAATAAATAA
>DEWM01000109.1 GCA_002363635.1 Caryophanales bacterium UBA3210
AATTAGGGATAATACTGATAATATAACGATTCCATCTGAAGAAAGAAGAATCGAAATGTACCCACTTGATTATGAAGAGTTTTTGTGGGCTTTTGGTGATGAATCAACAGCAAACTTATTGCGAAGCGTATATGCTAATAACCAGACTATACCTGAAGGTACACATAAAGAATTGATGAAAAAGTTTAGACTTTATATGGTTCTTGGTCGAATGCCAAAAGTAATTTCAATATTTCAAGAAACAAATTCTTATATGGAAGCTGAAAAAGAAAAGCAAGACATTTTAAAACTTTATAAAGATGATTTACTTAAGCATGATAGAAAATATGGAACACATTGTAGAACGTTATATGATAATTTAGCAAATGAATTAATGAGTCAATCATCTAGATTTAATATATCCAAGGGCTCTAATAATAAAAGAATTGAGCAACTTGGAGATACCATTTTTGATTTAGATGATTCAAAAATCGTGAAGCTATGTTATCATGCTTCAGAGCCACAATATGGTCTCGACTTATCAAAAAGTATATCTAAATTTAAAATGTATTCATGCGATGCCGGACTTTTAGTCACATCTATTTATAAAGATAAAACACTTAATGTAGAAGATATTTATAAGAAACTTATCTTTGGTAAAATTAATTCAAATTTTGGTAAAATATTTGAATCAATTATATCTCAAACATTGATTTCTAATGGATACACCCCTTTTTATCATACATATATTATTAAAGAAGATGAAAAAGAAAAACATTATGAGATAGATTTTATGTTTGAAAGAGCAGGAAAAATAGTGGCAATAGAAGTAAAGTCTGGCTCTAATTTTACTACGTCTTCCTTAAATAATCTTAAAATTAAATATCCTCAATTAAAATTTGAAAGAATTGTTATATCAAATAAAGCATTATCAGAAAAAGATAGTGTTAGATATTTACCAATATATATGGCATTTATTTTATAGTGTTATGTTAAGCGAATATAAATTGATTCATAATGATTAAATTATTGAATAAAAATATAAAAAAGATTAGAAAATGAAATAAAAAAATGAATTTAATTAATTAAAAAGATAATTTTAGGTGGCAGTTAACTCGTATAAGAGACAAATGCCACCTTTTTAAATTAGACATCAAGGTATATAATAAAGATGCAAATAAGAGATTATTTGTAATTAGATTAAACTGAAAATAAGGTGCAATATGCTTTTTTGAAAAGGTAATTGCAACTTGGGTAGTTATTAAATTTTGAAAAGTTTAGTCTAGTTTCTTTAATAAAACTTAGTTTTGAGATCTACTTAAGTTTTATTTTTTTAGTTAGTGATTGAGTCAAATTTACGTTGTCTGGCTCAATCTTTTTATGCCATGATTAAGTTAATTATTGATGGGATATCAACACCTTGTTCGATTTCTTGTTCTTCAATTGTTGCGCATTTAATGAATTCATTTCTTATTGCGCATTTTTTAATTTTGCCTTGATAACCATGGTGGAGAAGATAATCTTCTACGTGGTAGACAAAGCCTTGTTCAATTGCGTATGGGTTATAAATAATAATTTCTTTAGCCTTCATAACTTTTGAAATTACTTCTTCATCAAGCGCGGATTGGAAGATTGCATTTACGAAAGTTACATCAAGATTTTGATTTTCCAGTTCTTGTAATTTTGGACCAAAGGAGATTACGACTTTATCTTTACCTAATTCATTATCAATTTCCCATTTATTGAGAACAATATCATTTTCTTCTGTTTCTACGTTTACCATTCTGTCTAATGGAGTACGAATAGAAAGTGGATAAGCATATGTTGAAGCAAAATCGAATAACTTTTTTGCTTGAGAAGGATTTTTTGCCATTGCTACTGCCATATTTGGCATATTGATCAAGAATGATTCATCGAATATTCCTTGATGAGTCATACCGTCTTGACCAACAAGTCCACAGTGATCAACAAGTATCGTTACTGGAACATCGCTTCGGGCAATATCGTGATTGATTTCATCATATCCTCTTTGTAAGAATGTTGAATAGATAGAAACATATGCGTGATTACCACTTAATGCGTAACCTGAGGCAAATGTTAAAGCGTGTTCTTCGTTAATACCTACGTCAATACATCTATTAGGGTACATCTTGAATAAATCATCAATCTTACTACCGAGTGATGTAGCAGGGGAAATAACTACTGCTTTTTTATCTTTTTCTAATAATTCAGTTAATTTTGATGCATAGATTTCTGTTTGAGTAGTTAATGAATTATCTTTTGCACATAATGATCTACCTGTCTTTAAATCAAATGGTTTAACTGAGTGCCAAGATGAAGAATGGGATTCTACTCCTTCATATCCTTTGCCTTTAATTGTTGAGACGTGAATTACTACAGTTTTATTTGTTTTTTGTGCTTTTTTGAATACTTTGTCCATTTGCTTAAAGTCGTATCCATCAACTGAACCGTAATAAATTACTCCTAAATCTTCAAAGAAATTCGCTCTAAAGAAGAGGAACTTAAATGCATCTTTAATGCTTTTAGTTACTTTGAAGAAGAAACGAGTAAGAATATTCTTTTGGAGTTTAGTTCTATATGACTTACTTGCTTTCATGTACTTATCAGAAACTCTTAATTCTTGGAGCTTTTGATGAAGTGCACCGACTGATTTTGAAATAGACATATTGTTATCATTAATGATGATGATAACTTTATGATTTAGTTCTTTTAAGTTGTTTAAGGCTTCAAATGATAGACCGCTTGATAAAGCTG
>DEWM01000067.1 GCA_002363635.1 Caryophanales bacterium UBA3210
CCAGAAATGATTAATGGAGTTCTTGATTCATCAATTAAAATAGAGTCAGCTTCATCAACGATAGCGAAGTTAAGGCCTCTTAAAACTCTTCTCTCAATAGTTTGTGCCATATTATCTCTTAAGTAGTCAAAACCAAGTTCAGAGTTAGTTGTATATGTAATATCTGCAGCATAAGCAGCTTTTTTAGCAGCAGGATCCTTTTCACGTAAGTTAACATCACATGTTAAACCGAGCCATCTATAGACTTGGCCCATTAATTCACAGTCACGAGCTGCTAAGTATTCGTTAACAGTAACAACGTGAACACCTTTGCCTGATAAAGCATTTAAATAAACAGGCATAGTTTCAGTTAAAGTTTTGCCTTCACCTGTCTTCATTTCTGCAACATCACCTTCGTGAATGATGATACCGCCGATAACTTGAACGTAGTAAGGATATTCGCCTCTTACACGTTTATCTGCTTCTCTACATACAGCGAATGCTTCAGGTAAAATATCATCTAATGTTTTTCCTTCTGCAAGTAACTGTTTAAAATAAGGTGTCTTTGCTTTTAATTCATCATCAGATAATGCTGCCATTTCATCTGCATAAGAAAGAACCTGTTTAGCGCGTCTTTCAATTTTCTTTAATGCACGCTGGTCTACTCTCAAAATCTTATCTAGAAAGTTTGCCATTTTATATTCCTCCGTAAAATAACTCAATGTATATTATACATTGTGTAAGGCCTTACTGCAATTGAGGATTTTAATTTAAAGTGCGGAAAATAAGACTTTTGTCTACTTTTCATTCTTATGACATAAAACTAAGACTTTTATAACCTTAGGATTATATTTTTTTACATATTTAATCGCCGCCTTAATAGATGAACCAGTTGTCATAATATCATCGACAATTAAGATTTTTTTATTAGTCAATTCTTCACCATTTATAACATCTAATTTTTCATAAACTTTTTCTCTTTCAGCTTTATTCAAATCTGATTGTTTATAATGAATCTTTTTATATAAACAATTAATAAAAGGAAGATTGAGGCATTTAAAAATTTCTATTACATGATTAAAGCCTCTTTTTTCATCATCCTCTTTAGAGGAAGGTAAAGGGACTAGATAATAACCTCTATACTTTAAGCGTAATTCATATACAAATCTACATAAGAAAATATCTTTTAATTCAAAGTCAAAACAGCCTTTAAAATTAAAAATCAAATTACGCATTTTTTCATTATAATCATATAATATTTGATAATGTATTCCATCTTTATAAAACGACCTAAAGATAGGTATTAACTCATTAAAACAAGTAGAACAAATACAGATATTTTTATTAAAAAATTGAATGCCAAAATAAGTGAAATTCTTAAAGCAAACCTTACATATTTTTGACATAAGTATTAGCCTCTTTTATCTTTTCAAGAGCACTTCTTATTTCATCATTTTCTTTATCACAAAAGAAAATAACTTCACCGTCCCACGCATCAATTTTTCTACCTACTCTACCTGCAATTTGAATTAAAGTTTTCTCATCGTAAATCGGTGAAGAAGCATCATCGACAATTACTTGCAAATTCTTAACCGTTACCCCTCTTTCTAAAATTGATGTAGTAATTAAATAACGATATTCACCTTTTTTAAAAGCACTTATAATTTCTTCTCGATTAGATTTTTTAGAATGAACTACCGCGCCTTGTTTATAAAATATTTTTAATTTATTAAATAATATTTCTGCTTTATCAATAGTAGGTTCAAAAATAAAGCATTGCTTATTATCATTTAAAAATTGTTTTAATTTTTTACTAATTAAAATATCTCTAAAAAATGGAGATACTATAACTTTTGGTACAATTAAAGGATGTCCGTGGTATCTAGTTTTAAGTTCAAAGAATTTACCTCCAGTATCTCTAACTTCTTTGATCATAGAAGGCAAAGGAGTTGCGCTCATCATAATAAAATTTCCCTTGAGAGATTTATTAAAATAAGTATGTAATATTTCATTTCCTTGATAAGGAAAAGCATCTGTTTCATCAATAATTAATAAATCAAAATAATGTTCATAACGATATAATTGATGACAAGTTAATAAAATAATATCAGCTTCTAAATTACTAGTATGTCCTCCATATACTGAAGTTACTGAATTAGAGGGAAACGCTGATTTAATTCTCTCTTCAAGTTCAATCACAACATCTTTACGAGGAATAGTAAAGCCAACTTGTAAGCCAAAACTTAAAGCATAAGCAATAGTTCGATATACCAGTTCAGTTTTTCCCGCACCACATACCGCATGAATTAAAGAATTCTTATGATTTGCAAAAGCTTCTTTAACACCTGTTGCAATATTTTCTTGTTCTTCACTTAATTCGTAAGATAATTCTTCTTTTAAATCCGAATTAGGATTAATGTAATGAAATGATGCACTTTTACCATTAAAACTTAAGCAAAGTCTACAATATGGTTTGTTATTTATATAACCAATATATCGAGAATTAGTATTTCCACATTTTTCACAAACGAACATAAAAAAAACATCCTTTCAAATAATCTATTAGGATGTTTTTAATATTTTACAAATTTTATTTTTCGATTTTTTCAACACGACGTAAGTGTCTACCACCTTCGAATTCTGTGTTTAAGAAAATATGTGTTCTTCTTTTAACATCTTCAAGGTCCATAAACTTTTGTGAGAAAGCAATCATGTTAGCGTTATTATGTTGCCTCATTAAAGCAGATACTTCATCGTTATAACCCATTCCGCATCTTACTCCACGTACTTTGTTTGCAGTCATCATGACACCTTCACCTGAAGTACAAACAACAATGCCTTTATCAACTTCTCCACTTGCAACAAGTTCTGCTGCTTTTCTAGCAAAATCAGGATAATCACAAGAATCAGTAGTATAAGTTCCGCAGTCAATGACTTCGTTACCTTCTTGCTTAAGCATTTCTACTAATGCGTTCTTTGTATCAAGTCCTCCATGATCACAAGCAATTGAAATTTTCATAATTTAATCCTCCCAAGTTTTCTTAATTTCATCAAATTTAATTGTACCTTCTCTAACTAAAGCAATATCTTCATCACAGATAACAATAGTTGAAGGAACCGCAGATTTAGTTTCACCATCTACAATGTAAGGTATTTTATTATTAAAGACTTCATATGTGCCTTTAAAATCAGCATTAGAAACTTGTCCAGAGATATTCGCGCTTGTTACTAGCATTGGTTCTTTAACATTTGCAATTAAAGTACAAACTTCTTCTTTACCTGCAACTCTAACTCCAATATAATTTGAAGATAAAGTTACCCAATGAGGTAAATGTTCTTTTGGTTTAAGAAGTAAAGTAATTTCCCCAGGCATATATTTATCAATTAATTTTTGAGTTTTTTCATTGATATAAGCATATTTACCAATTTCACTAGGAGAAGATAGCATTAAAGTGAAAGGTTTATCAGGTCTTCTATTTTTAACTCTAACCATTTCTTCAAAAGCTTCTTCTTTACTTGCAATACATCCAAGTCCATATACAGTTTCAGTAGGGAAAGCGACTACTCCACCATCTTGAATGCATTTAATTAAATCTTTGTTTGTAAATTCTACAATTTTAGTTTCCATTTTTATCACCTTCATAATTATATCTCTTAGACTATTTATTTAATACAAGGAAACGAACAAAATTGTTAATATCCTTAATAAATTCATATGAGTAAGAAGGTATATATTCTTTAATTAATTTAGTTAATCCCTCTTCTAAATCAGGAGAAATTTCAAATATTGCAAAGCCATCATCATTAAGATGCTTGTCGATATCTTTAATAATCTTATGATAAATAGCAAGTCCATCTTCTTCTGCAAATAAGGCAAGTTCAGGTTCATATTTTAAAACTGATTCACCTACAAAATTACCTCTTTTAATATAGGGAGGATTAGAAACGATAATATCGTATTTCTTATCGTTAATAGGAGCAAAACAATCTCCTAAAAAGAAATTAACTTTACCATTAAGTTCTTTATTATTTTCTTTAGCAACTTCTAAAGTTTCCAAAGAAATATCAATCGCATCTACTAAAGGATTATTTAATTCTTTATCTAGAGTTAAAGCAATACATCCAGTCCCTGTTCCAATATCTAGAATTGATAAATTAGGGCTAGTAGATACTCTATTTATAACATAATAAACTAACTCTTCAGTTTCATTACGAGGAATTAAAGTGACACCTTCTTTAACAATAAAATCACGTCTATAGAAAGGTGCTTTACCAATAATGTAATAAAGAGGTTTGCCATCTAAATATTCTTGAACTCTCTTATTAAATTCACTTTCTTCAATTAAAAGGTCATCTTTAATAAATAATTCCTCACGAGATAAAGAAAAAGTCTTCTCTAAAAGATAAAAAATATCTTCTTTGAAGACTTGGTCTTCGCTTAAAGATAAAGTTTTTCTCATTAAATCTTTAAGCTTAGTCATTATATTTTTTTGCCTCTTGTTCCATTAAATCTTGCTGGTTAGCATTGATTAATGCTTCGATAATATCTTCAAGATCGCCTTCCATAACACGGTCTAATTTTTGAATAGTATAGCCAATTCTATGGTCAGTAACACGGTTTTGAGCGTAGTTGTATGTTCTAATCTTTTCAGATCTTTCACCTGTACCAACTTTTAATCTTCTTTCAGAACCAACTGCTGCATCTTGTTCAGCTTGTTTTGCTGCTAAAAGTTTTTGTTTTAACATGTTCATAGCAATTTCACGGTTTTGGATTTGTGATCTTTCAATTTGTGAAGCTGCGACAATACCTGTAGGAATATGGGTAATACGGACTGCGGATTCAGTTTTGTTGACGTTTTGTCCACCTGCACCCTGTGATCTATATGTATCAATCTTTAAATCTGCTGGGTTAATTTCAATTTCAACCTTTGGTACTTCAGGCATAACTAAAACAGTAGCAGTAGAAGTTTGGATTCTACCGTTAGCTTCAGTTACTGGAATACGTTGAACTCTGTGAGCACCTGATTCGAATTTCAATTTAGAATAAACTTTATCACCCTTAACTTGGAATGAAATGTTTGAATATCCGCCTGCAGCAGATGGAGTAGAATCAAGAACTTGAACTTTCCAACCTTGGTTTTCTGCATAACGAGTGTACATTCTAAATAAATCGCCAGCGAAAATGTTAGCTTCGTCTCCACCTGCTGCACCCTTAATTTCACAGATAATATCTTTATCATCGTTAGGGTCACGTGGAAGTAACATAATCTTTAATTTTTGATATGTTTCTTTATTCTTTTCGCTTAATTCTTTAATTGTTTCTTTAGCAAATTCGACAATTTCAGGATCTGATTCATTAACCATAATTTGTGCATCTTCTAAATCTGCTAAATCTTTTTTATAGCCTCTATAAACTTCAAGAGGTTCTTCTAAGTTTGCTTTTTCTTTACTTAAAGCAGTGAGTTTTTCAACATCAGAGCCAATTTCAGGATCAGCAAGTAATTTATCTATTTCTGCATCTCTAGCAAGCATTGCTTCGAGTCTAGAAATCATTTTATCTTCTGCCATTTTGCTCTTCTCCTTTCGAAAGCCGCTACTATCTTATCAAAAAAGAGTAGAAAAATAAATAGAAATCTATTTATATGATTTTTTGTATACATGTGATAAGATAAGTCTCAGGTGATTTTATGTATAGATTTGATATTAACAACAACTTAGTTTCACTTGCTAATTCAATTTTAAAATATTTTACAGGAGAAAGTTTCCACACTACTAACACAAACTTAGATTACTATTTATCCTCAAAAAAATACAAAAAAATTGCAGTTTTATTATTTGATGGATTTGGAAAATCTATTAGAGAAAAGACATTAAAAGAATCAGATTTTTTACGCAAAAAGACTAAATTTACTATCTCTAGTATCTTCCCACCTACAACAGTTGCGGCAACTACTGCAATCAACACTGCAAAATATCCTGTCGAAACAGGTTGGCTTGGTTTGGAACAGTATTTTAAAGATAGAAATCAAGTAGTAGAAATGTTTACAAATAGATGTATTAATACAGGTGAATATATCGAAGGACCATCTTTATCAAATACCCTAGTTCCATATACTAATATCTGTGATTTAATCAATAAGAATTCAAAGGCCCATTCTGAGCTAGTTATGCCTTATCCTATCGATAAGCAAGGTCCAAACAACCTCAACGATTGGTTACAAAAAATCTCTTCAAAATTAAATCAATATGATGAAGCATATTATTATTGTTATTGGGCAAGTCCAGATAACATAATTCACGAATACGGCACAGACCATCCAAAAGTAAGGAATTTTTGTAAGCTAGCTAATAAATTATTAGTTAAATTTGCTAAAGAACATCCTGACACTTTATTCATCGTTTTAGCAGATCATTCTCTAGTTGATTCAAAATTCTTCTACATCTATGAACACGATGATTTTGCCTCTACTTTAGCAAACACAATGTCTCTAGATTCAAGAAGTACAATGTTCCACGTTAAAAGCGATAAGAAAGAAGAATTCGTTTCTTTATTCAATAAATATTACGGACAGTATTTCGTTTTAAAAACTCGTCAAGAAGTCATAGATGAAAAATGGTTTGGTGAAGGTAAAGAAAATCCACATTTTAGAGACTTTTTAGGGGATTTTATGGCGACTTCAGTAAGTGAATATGGCTTTACATATGACAAAGAAAATACTATGAAAGGCGCACATTCTGGTTCACTAGAAGAAGAGTCATTAATTGATGTTTCTCTCTTAAACATATAATTATTTTTAATTAAGGAACATAAAATAGCTATTGTAATTGTGGCATAATTGTGCTATAATTATGTCAGAAAGAAGGTGTTTTTATGCAAATATTACCTATTAAGGATTTAAGAGATACTAATAAAATATCCGATTTATGTAATGAGACTAATGAACCTATATTTATAACTAAAAATGGTTATGGTGATATGGTTGTAATGAGTATTAAAACATATGAAGAAAAATTAGAAAGAATTGAAATGTATGAAGCTATAATTGAAGGACTTCAAAATGTCAATGATGGTAAAATTAAAAATGGACCTTCTGCCATTGAGGAGTTAAAGAAGAAATATGATTTATAGTTATGAATTAACTGACTTAGTAATAAAAGATATAGATGATACTTTAAATTATATTTCTAATAAATTATGCAATAAAAAAGCTGCGATTGACTTGATGAATAACATAGAGGCTTGCATAAATAATATATGTGCATTCCCGTTATCTTATCCAAATTGTAACTATTATTTAATTAAAGATGATTCTATTAGACATGCAGTAATTAAAAATTATATTCTTGTTTTTAAAATTTATGATAATAAGATAGTATTTTTAAGATTTAAATACTCAAAGCAAAATACACTTTTATAAGAATCAGGTGTTTTACTTGATTCTTTTTTAATGGGATAACTTTTCTGGAATATCAAAGACACATGTTGAAACTATCGCACTTTCGACACGTAAAAATTAATAAAAAACTGCAAAAATATGCAATTTTAGCCACGTTTTGCAGTTTTTCTTTGTTTTTTAAGAGATCACTCCATATACATACAATGTCTTATGTACCTGAATATGTGTTTTATCATAAGAAATAGGGGATGTTGACACTATAGGGCTTATAAAATGCTAAAAATGTAACTTGTTTAGTTGAACATTCATAATGAGGCAGAGACTATAGAACTTAATTATTTAATTAAGCTTAATTTTTCAATTAAGGATTATGTTTAATTAGTCCAAGACCTTATAGAAAAGTAAGTCACTTAAGTGTATAATTACACTTAGGTGATTTTTTTATGGCATACAAAGCATTATATAGAACTTATAGACCAACTACATTTGAAGAAGTATATGGTCAACAACACATTGTTAGAACATTAAAGAACGCATTAAGCGAAAATAAAATTGCTCATGCATATCTTTTCTGTGGTCCTAGAGGTACTGGTAAAACTACAATGGCAAGACTCTTTGCAAAGGCATTAAATTGTGAAGAAGGTTTTGGCCATCAATGCAACAAATGTGAAAACTGCGTTGCAATCAGTGAAGGTACTCATCCAGACGTAATTGAAATCGATGCTGCATCAAATAGAGGTATAGATGATATTAGAGATATCATCGATAAAGTAAAATATGCACCTATTAAAGGTAAATATAAAGTTTACATTATCGACGAAGTTCATATGATGACTCCAGAAGCTTTCAACGCTCTACTTAAAACATTGGAAGAGCCACCTGCAAATGTCGTCTTCATTTTAGCGACAACTGAGCCATATAAATTAATGCAAACTATTTTATCTCGTGTACAAAGATATGATTTTACTAAAGTCTCTAACAAAGATTTAATTAACAATCTTAAAAGAGTCTGTGATGCTGAAAACATCAAATATGATGAAAAGGCACTCGAACTCATCGTCTCTTTATCAGATGGAGGTGTTCGTGACTCTTTATCAATGACCGACCAAGCTATCGCTTTCTCAGGAAACAACTTAACACTTGAAAATGTCACTGAACTATTTGGTTTATCCACATTAGAAGAAAAAGTTGATTTACTTACAAAAGTTTATAAAGGTCAAGTTCTTGAAGCAACTAAGAAATTAGATCAATTAGTAGACCATGGAGTAGATTTAAAAAGATTAACTCAAGATTTAATCGACATTGTTAAAGATTTATTAATTTTCAAAACTACTCACGATTATTCAATTTTAAGAGTAGTAGATAAAGCAACTGTCGATTCTCTTGATATTCCAAGAAAAACCTTATCAGACATGATTGATATTTTAATGAATGCATACGGTCAATATCGTACAGTTTCAAATATCAAATCATTACTTGAAATTAGTTTATTAAAGATTTCTTCTCTCTCTTTAGAAGAAGAATCTCCAAAAGTTAAATATGTCGAAAAAGTTGTCGAAGTAGTTAAGCAAGAAGAGTCTCCAAAGGTACAAGTAAAACCTACTAATGTAGTAATCAATGCACCTTTACCAAATCCTGCACCTACTCCAAAAGTTGAAGAAAAGAAATTTGTTTCTTTATTCCCTGATATCAAACCTTTAGAAAATGAAGGTGAAGAATATATCTTATCAGAAGAAGATACAATCAACTTAATGCAACAAGGCAATAAAAAAGAAAAAGATTCAGTCACTAATAAATGGAATGAACTTGACCAATATTTAGATGATGAAAATATTGGTAAATATGCAAATATCTTACTCAAATGTACTCCAACAATCATTTCAGAAAACGTCATAGTTCTTGGAGTAAATTTTGAAAGTTTTGCAAATAAAATTAGAATTAAAGCAAACCAAAAAGGTTTTACAGCATTATTAAAAAAGATTACTGGAAAAGATTACATCGTCCTTGTTTTATCTAACCAAGAAAGAGTAAATCGAGTCCAAAAATTCATCAATTTAAGACAAGCAGGAAAATTACCTGCTACTTACCCAATTGAAATTAAGTTCTAGGAGGAAATATAAATATGAACATGCAAGCAATGTTAATGCAAGCTCAAAAAATGCAAAGAGATATGCAAAAAGCTCAAAAACAATTAGAAGAAACATTATTCGAGCTTGAATCTGCAGGAGGAGCAATCAAAATCTCTTACTACGGAAATAGAAAGATTGAAAAAATCGACATCGATGAAGATGCTTTAGACGATAAAGAAATGTTAGAAGATATGCTTAAAATCGCTATCAACGAAGTAAATGACAGAGTTTATGAAGCAGAACAAGCTATCCAAAATAAATTCACAAAAGGTATGAAGATGCCTTTCTAATATTTAGTTATGGAACAGTTTGATACTATTGAACAATTAATTAATGCTTTTAGAAAATTACCAGGTGTAGGAGTCAAATCTGCAGAACGTATGGCGTATCAAATGCTAGATTCTAAAAAAGAAACTAGAGATGAAATGATTGAAGCGTTACGTTCAATTGAAACAATTACTAAATGCCCTACATGTGGTTCATATCAAGAAAATGGAATTTGTCCATTCTGTAATGATGAGTCTAGAAGTGATGAAACTATTGTCGTTACATCTTTCTTTAAAGATGCTTTAGCATTTGAAAAATTAAAAACATATCATGGTTTATACCACATTTTAAACGGTTCTATTTCTCCTTCAAAAGGAGTAGGCGTTAACGATATTAACATTCCTTCTCTATTTGAAAGATTAAAAGGTAGTAACACTAAAGAAGTAATTCTTGCTACTAACCCAACTCTTGAAGGTGAAACAACTGCTTTATATATTTCAAAATTACTTGAGAAATATCCACAAATTAAAGTCACTAGATTAGCATATGGTCTACCTATGGGTGCCCAGCTTGACTATGCTGACGAATTAACTCTAACTAAAGCCCTAGAAGGTAGAAGTGAAATCAGAAAGGACTAATATAATGTCAAAAGGATTATTTATTACTTTAGAAGGACCTGAAGGATCAGGTAAATCATCTGCAATCAAAATTGTTGTAGAAAAATTAAAAGCTCTTGGATACGAAATCGTCATGACTCGTGAACCAGGAGGAACACCAATTTCCGAGCAGATTAGAAACGTCATCTTAGACAACAATAATACAGAAGAAGATCCTCGTACTGAAGCATTATTATATGCAGCATCAAGAAGACAACACTTAGTAGAAAAGATTTGGCCTGCAATTAATGAAGGCAAAATCGTCATTTGCGATAGATATTTAGATTCTTCTTTAGCGTATCAAGGACACGCTAGAGGACTTGGCATCGATAACATTTTAAAAGTTAACGAATACGCTACAGAAGGTACATTCCCTGATTTAACTTTATTATTTGATATTGAACCAGAAATCGGCTTTGAAAGAATTAATAAAAACAAAGATCGTGAAGTTAATAGATTAGATAAAGAAGCTCTCTCTTTCCATCACAAAGTAAGAGAAGGATATCTATTATTATCTAAACGTTTCTCTGATAGATATGAAGTAATTGATGCTTCAAAAGACTTAGACACAGTCGTAAATAATGTCTATAACGTAATTTTAAAAAGATTAGGAAAATAAATGGAATTTAAAGAATATCTCAAAACTAAACAAAAATTTGTCTACAACACTTTTAAAAATGCTTTATCTTTAAATAGATTATCTCAAGCATATTTAATTAAAGGTGGAGATGGTGCACCAGTCCTTGAGACTGCTCTTTTCCTTGCAAAATCTTTAGTTTGTGAAGAAGGAAGTGACCTTGCGGACAACACTTGTTTAAACTGTATTAGATTTGATGAAGGTAATTACAGTGATTTTATGTTAATTGATGGTAAAAAACAAACTATCAAAGTAGGAGACATTGAAGCACTTGAAGAATTCTTATCTTCTTCATCTATGGAAAAAGCTGGTAAAAAAATATATATTATCAACTGTTTTGAGAATTCAAATAAAGAAGCAGTAAATGCTCTACTTAAAACTCTAGAAGAACCTGCTCCTAACGTCCACGCTTTTATTACTACTGAAAATGAAGCTAAGCTTCTTCCTACTATCATCTCTCGTTGCCAAGTATTAAATTTATTACCAGGCTCAAAAGATTTAGTAGTAGAAGATGTAATAAATAAAGGTGTAGAAAAAGAAGATGCAGAAATACTTTCTTCTTTATATTCAAATGAAGAAGCAATTTTAAATAACATCAACGATGATACATATAAAACTTGTAAAAAATGTTTATTAAAAACTATCGATGAATTACAAGTTAGTTCATCTAGAGCATTATACAGTCTTCAAGCAGAAATAGAAAAAGATATCAACACTAAAGAAACATTAAGAATGTACTTAGATTTATTAAGTGTTCTATTTAAAGATTTAGTTTCTTTAGAAGCTTCTTCCTCTTTATTACTAGAAAGTAAAAAAGAAGAATTAAAATTAATCTCAAAAAATATTAAAAATTCAGAAAAGATATATCTAGAAATCGTCTTAACAAGAGGTAAGATTGAAGAAAATATCTCTACTGCATTAATCTTAGAACATATATTCATCTACATTATTAAAGAAGGAGGTAAATAACATGGCAGAAAAAATATTATTTCCAGTAAGAATTCTATCTTTAAATAGAACATTCTTTTTCATCGCTGAAAAAGACGAATTTAAAGTTGGAGATCTAGCAATTTGTGAAACTACTAGAGGAAGAGAACTCGGAGAAATTACTGGTCCTTCTATTAAAAAAGAAGTAGAAAACGAACAAGAATTTCCTACTATCGTTACTAAAGGTGATAAAAACGATTTAATTATCTATAACAAGAATATTGAACTTGGAGAACAGGCAAAAAAAGCATGTCAAGAATGTGCAGATAAATTAAATCTTGATATGAAAGTAGTCTCTGCAGATTACACCTTAGATCAAACAAAAGTCACTATTTATTATTTATCAGATTCTCGTGTTGATTTTAGGGAATTATTAAAAGACCTTGCAAACGTCTTACACTGCCGTCTTGATTTAAGACAAATTGGTACAAGAGACAAAGCAAAAATGGTCGGAGGCATTGGTATCTGTGGTCTTAAACTTTGCTGTGCTTCATTCTTAAATGAATTCGATGGTATTTCAATTACTATGGCAAAGAACCAGATGCTTGCATTAAATATTCCTAAATTATCCGGTCACTGTGGAAAACTTATTTGCTGTTTAAAATTTGAAAATGATGCATACACAGAACTTCAAAAAGACCTCCCACGTATTGGAGCCCACGTCCGTTACGAAGGTGGTATTTATAAAATCACTTCAATGAACGTCATCACTAAAATGATTAGAATTGAAAATAAAGAAAACATTCAAGTTTTACCATATAAAGATATTCAAGATTCAATCTTAACAAAAGAAGAATTTGCAAAAATCAATCAGCTTAGACAACAGTCTTTCCAGCAAAAAGCTAACGATTCAAAAAAGGATGTAAATAAAGATGCAAAGGATTAAAAGTTTTGAACGTGACGCAATATTATATGTAATTGCAACACCTATTGGTAACTTAAAAGAATTCTCTCCACGTGCAAAAGAAGCAATTTCTGAAGCAGATTATGTTGCAAGTGAAGACACAAGAACCACTGCTCAGCTCTTAAGTAATTTTGGTTTATCTAAACCTTCTATTTCTTATCACGAGCATAATGAACAAGAAGCTTCAGTTAAAATCATTTCTTTACTTGAACAAGGCAAAAAAATTGCCTTAACTTCTGATGCAGGATATCCTGGTATTTCTGATCCTGGTTCAATTCTAATTAAACACTGTATTGAACACGATATTCCAGTTTCTATTATCAACGGATCTAATGCATTTATCCCTGCACTTGTCGGTTCTGGACTTGATACTACTCATTTCTATTTCCACGGTTTCTTAGATTCTAGAAATTCATTAAAAAGAAAAGAATTAGAACTCCAAAAGAATAGAAAAGAAACAATGATTTTCTATGAATCACCTCATAGAATTATTGAAACATTAACTGATATGTATGAAATTCTCGGAGATAGACAAGTATCACTTGCTAGAGAAATTACAAAATTACATGAAGAATATATTCGTGGTAAATTAAGTGAATTAAAAGATATCGACCCAACCACATTAAAAGGTGAAATGGTTGTCGTAGTTGAAGGAAATAAAGAAATCAAAGTTCTTTCTGAAGATGATGTAATTAATATTATTAAAGAAGAACTTGCCTCTGGTAAATCAAAAAAAGACGTTATCAAAGAAGTAACAGAACAATATTCTTTAAAGAAGAATTATGTCTACGCTTTAGTAAATTCAATTAAAGGCTAAAAACTACTACACATCAAAGTGTAGTAGCTTTTTTTATAAATTCTTTATCTTCTCTAACAACTGTTAAAGAATAATAAAGTAACGCTAAGAACATGCTACCAATAGCAAATCCTAGAGCACCGGTACTTAATTTAGGAGTACAGTAAGATAATGAATAAGATACATTTCCTTCAGGAACTAAGAAAGAAATAAATCCACCGTTACCTTTATATAAATCAATATTAGTATATTCTCCGTTAATTAAGGCTTTTAAAGACCATCCTTCATCATAAGGAACACTTAATACGGCAAGGCGTTCAAAAGGGTTAGAAGTTCTAAAAGTAATGTTATTTGATGTATTTACTTTAACATCTAAAAAAGGATATTTCTTTTGTTCATCCATTCTAGCTTTATAAGTATCATAATATTCATAAGTAACATCAGGTTTAACTAAATAATTAGCTTTACCTAAAGTATCATAGACAACTATTTCAATCTTATAAACCTGATCATTAACATAGAAGCCACGATCATATTTATAATCATATGTTTTATTATAACCATGTTTTAGATGTCTATCTTTAGCAAGAACAATTTCTTTATCGTCCGCATCTTTTCCATATAAAGTAATTTCAAGGTTTTCACCCATTCTTTGTTTAACAGTAATGAAGGCTCCTCCTCTTTCTTTAGCATCTGGAGCAATTCTTGTACCTTCGTCACCATTTCTAGATTCAGGAGAACAATCTACAACAAGCTTAGAATTCCATTTTAAGCCGGTAGCTTTTTCTTGAGTGTACGCTCCTATGTCGTTATTTTGTACAAATTTATGAGTATTTTCATTCCATTCTGCAGAATAAACTTCTACTCTCTTAGAAGGAATAAATACTTGATTTACTTCACCTTCAAAATATGAACCATAATAAAGTGAATTCTTATAATTAAGACTATCTTTATTAGTCAATTTATCTTTTATAGATAAATAATCTTCTTCTTTTAAAACTGCATTCTTAGTAAATAAATATTCATTTTTAACTGTATATGCTTTATATGAATAAGAATAAGTTCCATTGTATGAATCAGAATATCTAATTGCCTCTTTATTAACGACAGTATCATAAGTAAAACCTAAATCAACATAATTAGGATTTTCATATAAGACTCTATTATTCTCTCTACCAATTTCTTTTAATCCAAAAGGAATATTCTTATCAGTATCATGTAATAAATAATATTTAGTACCTAAGAAAGATTCAAAATTAATAATCTTTTCATGGTCTCCCATAGACCAGCCTTTATAACCATAAGAATAATGAGTCCAATCAATAAAGTCTTGTAAATCATATCCATATATTGAATGGAAAGTGCCTAGCCCATTATATCCTTCTACCATTTCAATATTGTTATACGTTCTAGTCATTGAGGTGTTAAAAACGCGGTAATAACCTTGATCTTCTTTAATTTTCTCAATTAATTTAGATTCATTCTTTAATGACTCAAAGCCTCCATAAGTAGAAGCATATGATGATGTACCTTGGAACTGTAATAAGATATTTCCCATAACTATTACTTCAAGTGCCGTCGCCCATTTTAAGGTCTTTAACATATTAGGACTATATAATTTAAATCTCATATATAAATATAAGATAAGTGTATAGCCCATTTGAACATAAACTAAGATTCTAGAGTCTGCGACAAACTCTTTAGTACCCGATGAATTTTGTAGTTTTAAAGCATAGACAAAAAGCAAGATTTGCATTGCTAGAACAAAGACAACTGAGATATCTAAATAAAATCTAGGCATCTTCTTAACTTGTTCAAAACTAATTGCCATATAGATAGCAACACAGTTAACTACAAATAATTGCCATCTACCATAACTTACATTAGTAAATCCTGAGAAGCAATAATACGCAAAAGGAGTAAAGAGTAATGCACATAATCCAATAAAACCTAGAATATGAGATATCTTCTTATTTCTAATAGAATTAATTAAAGAAGGAAGAAGCATAAGCATTGTTGGAGTATATAAGAATAATGAACATAAAGTATTATCATAACCTGTATTATTAAACAACAAATGATCATAGCAAGATACTGTTGGATAGAAGAATGATACTGCAGGATACATATAAGTCTTCGCATTATTACTTGTATCAAATACCATCACTATCTTAAAGAATGCTTTTAAGTTCTTTCCAAATGTAGAAAAATCTTTAGATGTAAAATTTTCTTTCAAAGCTTCTAAAGTATCTTTTAAAGAAGATAAATAAGAAGTAGAAGAAGACGCTCGCGAAGAATTTAATGCAACTCTAAAACAAGGTAAAACAATGCAAGAACACATTGTGAGTCCCACTGCAAAGCCTAAAATTCCTAGACCTACAACACTCCAACCTTCTTTAGGAGTATAATTTTTCACATTCTGGAAGAATCTAAATAATGAATATAGTACTCCACAGAAACAAAAAGAAATTAAGAAGAAATAATTAGTAATGCCAATTAGGAAAACACTAAAAACTAATAAAGCAGGTTTTCTTTCTTGAATAACTTTTTCTATTCCATAAATCATTAACGGGAATAATACTGCAATCTCTAAGAAATGGTTAAACCATAAATAATACATAGCCCAACCAGAGAAACCATAGCAAAGTGCCACTACTCTAGAAACATCTTCACTAATCTTAAACATATTATTTAAGAGTTTCTTCATAACTAAACCTGCTAAAACAAATTTAGTAAGAATCATAAAGGCTTGAGCTTGAGGTACTAAAAATCTAGGAACAAGTAATACTGGTAAAAAGAAAACATTAAATAAATAATAAAATGAGTTAGAGCCAATATTATTAGCGCCTAAATTAGTATTAGAATCCCAGAAAGGAAATTCACCTGTCCTAAAGAATGTCCACCAATCATCATATCCATTGTAATAAAAAGGTATTTCTTGGATGACAAAATCTCCACTTACTGGAATAACAAAATAGTTTTGAATTAAGACATATCCAAAAGCAAGTAAGCCTACTAAATATAAAAGTAAAGCAAACCTTACATCTGAATAACAAAAAATGTGACGATATAAAAAGTTTCCCACTTTTTTCATCACATCATGAAATGACGTGGATAAATACCACGTTAAAAATTTACTATTAGCAATTTTCCCTTTCACTTTATTTATTATAATCATAACTATTTGTGATAAACTTCGTTATTTAAAATTTTAAACGCACGATAGACTTGTTCTAAAATAATTACTCTAGTCATCTGATGAGTAAAGGTTAAAGGAGATAATTTCAATTTAAAATTAGATCTTTTTCTAACTTCATCTGAAAGTCCATTGCTTCCCCCAATAACAAAATCAATAGTAGAAAAGCCTTGTGTTTGAATCTTTTCTACAATCTTTGAGAACTTTATAGAATCTATCTCTTCACCATGTAAATCAAGTAAGACTACATAGTCATTTGGTTTAATTTGTTTAAGAAGGTTTTCACCTTCTTTTTTTAATATTCTTTCAATATCTGAAGGTGAATTATCAAAAGCTTTTTCTTCTTCAACTTCAACTATTGAAGGCTTACAGTATTTAGAAAGTCGCTTAAGATATTCACTAATCTCATCTTTAGTGAATTTCTCTTTAATTTTACCAACTGCGACAATTCTAACTGTAACCATTATTTCCCTCCACTTACTGTGTCTTTTTGAGAAGCACATCTAATGTTATAAGCATTAAAATCTACCCCTCTCATCTCAAATACTTTCTTCCAATCATCAAAAGCTTGTTCAGGTGAATTAGCTTCTTCAGAAAGGTGAGCAAGTACAATTTCTTTAGTCTTTTTGCCAATTACATCGCAAATATAATTAGCACTATCTTCATTAGACATATGACCATAGTCACCCATAATTCTCTGCTTAAGCATTTGAGTTCTATTAGTATTAATTAACATTCTGACATTGTGATTTGATTCAAAGATATAATAATCAGCATTCTTAATCATCTCGACTACTTTTTCATAAATGTAACCAGTATCAGTAATATATACTAATTTTTCATCACCGTCTTCAATGATAAATCCAATAGATCCTTTTGCGTCATGAGAAGTAGGAACTACCTTAACCTTAAAGCAATTAATTTTATATTCGTTATATGGTATTAATTCATTTTGTAAAAGAACACCTTCATAAGTTAATTTAGTAGTATAAATTTGTTCAGCATTAAAAGTATCTAACCCACTGATGTGGTCAGAATGGTTATGGGTAACTAATACATAATTAATAGAATCAAGAGTTAAACCAAGATCTAATAATTTATTAACTAATTTTCTTTTAGAAATACCCATATCAATTAATAAATAACGTCCATTAGATTCAATTAATGTTGAATTACCTTTGGAACCAGATTCAAAAATGTAATATTTCATAATTTTATTCTTTATTTTCGTGTTCAAGTTCAACGAACTTACCAATATTTTTCATAAAGATAAGTTGAATATTTCTAGTTTGACCATTACGGTTTTTTGCAACAACAATAGTTGTAGGAACTGCGTTACCCTGTGGAGAATCATCATCAGGATTACCATCAAAAGGTCTAGATGCTTCTTGAGCAGATTTTTCTGAAGATTGTTTTCCTTGTTTTTGATAGTCTTCACGGTGGATAAATAATACTTGGTCAGCATCTTGTTCAATAGAACCAGAGTCTCTCAAGTCAGAAAGAACTGGCATACGTGATTCTTTTTCATTAGCACGAGATAACTGTGCAAGACAAATAACTGGAACTTCTAATTCTCTAGCAAGTTGCTTTAATTGTTTGGTAATTTCTCCAATTTCCTGAGTTTTAGAAATTTCACCAAGTTTTGCATTAGTAGTAATTAAGCCTAAGTAGTCAATATAAACAGCGCCTAAATCTGGGTTAGTAGCTTTTAATTTCTTACACTTAGTTTTAATATCATTTAATTTTTGTGAAGGAGTATCATCAACAAAAATCTTTAATCTTCTTAAGTTGTTATATCCAGCATCTAAAGCTGACCAATCATCTGGAGATAATTCACCAGTTTGAATGTTTCTAGAGTTAATTTGAGAACACATAGAAAGCATACGGATACCAATATCCGCTGCATCCATTTCAAGTGAGAAGAATGCAATAGGTCTATCCATTAAAGACGCTGCATTATACATTAAGTTAATTGTTAAAGCAGTTTTACCAACAGAAGGACGTGCACCAATAATAATTAATGAACCTGGCTGCCAACCTGTAGTAACTTTATCTAAAGATAAGAAGCCAGTAGTAATACCAGTACAATACTGGTTAACTTTAGTTTTTGCTTTAGCTTTAGATAATCTTTGAGTAATTTGATTAACAATTGCGTTAGTATCAACAAATTCTGCTACTCTTCTTCTTTGAGTAACTTTTAAAACAGAGTTTTCACAATCTGCAACGTATTGAGAAATATCATTAACTGTACCATTAAATCCTTCAATACAATCATCAAGAGTATAAATTAATGATCTAGCAAGTGAATCATCCTGCAAAATTTTAAGATATGCTCTAGTGTTAACTTCACCTAAATATTCTTCAGATAATTCTCTTAAAAATTCAACTCCTCCAATATTTGGTAAAGCCTTCATTTGAACATCAAGATAGTTAGTTAAAGAAGTAATATCAACTTTAGTACCTTCGTTAACTAAATTATAAATAGCATGATAAACAATCTTATTTTTAGCATCATAAAAATCATCATCAGTAAGTGCTGAGATAATATCATCAGTTTCTGTAGCACTTCTAATTAACGCACCCAAAACTGATCTTTCTGCTTCAATATTAAATGGTAAAGGTAAGTTCTTATTTACCTTTCTATCTTTAGTATTTGCTGGCATAAGTTCACCTATTTCTTTTCACTGACGTGAACGTTAATAACACCTTCTACACCTTTAAAGATTTGAATCTTCATTCTTGTATAGCCGAAAGCATTAGCAGTTGTCTTATCAACAAATTTTCTCTTATCAAGTTCAATACCATATTGATTTTTTAAAGCATCAATGGCTTGTTTAGGAGAAATTGAACCTGCCATACGGCCGTCTTTTGAAGCTGGTGCAGTGAATTCAAGAGTGATGCCTTTTAATTTATCAGCGATAACTCTAGCTTCAGCTTGTTTCTGTTCAAATAAAGCTTTTTCTTCCGCCATTTGTTTATCTCTAACTTCAATTCCTCTTTCAGTTGATTTAACTGCTAATCTTTTAGGAATTAAAAAGTTTTGAGCGTATCCATCAGATACTTCGACAATTTGATTTTTCTTGCCAAGTGTCTTTACGTCTTGTAATAAAATAACTTTCATTTTCTCTCCTCCTAAGATGCTCTAGCATCGTTTAAATAATATTCTAATGTTTCAATAAGTTTTTTCTTAACTTCTTCAATCTTTAAGTTGTTAAATTGTGCTGCTGCCGCTGAGAAGTGACCTCCGCCACCTAATTTTTCAACCAAGTATTGAACGTTAATAGAACCATCAGATCTAGCGGAAATACCAACTTGATCTTTACCAATTCTACCAATGACAAAGCAAGCGTTAACCCCGTTTACACTTAAAGATTCTTGTCCAACAATTGAAAGCATTGTTCTATCAATAATATCTTCTTCACTACTTGTACATACAACTACACCAGTAAAAGGAGTAGTAGCAGTAGCCATAATCTTAACTTTTAATGAATATTCTTCAAATTCTTCTTTTAAGAACGAATCAGCAACAGAATTATCTGCACCGAAATCCTTAAGAACAAGTGAAGCATCATAAGTTCTAGAACCAGTTCTAACACGATAATAGTTAGTATCAAGCAAGATACCTGATAACATCATCGTCGCGTAGTTAGCAGGTAAAATAATTCTCTTTTCGTTGTTAGAAATAATTTCTGCAACAAGTTCAGAAGCTGATGAAGCAGAAGGTTCAACATAGTTAAATGCTGGGTGTTCAACGAATTCTTCGCCACGTCTATGGTGGTCAACAATTGCAATCTTTCTTGCAGTTTCAACAAGTTTAGGCCACATTGTTTGAGAAGGTCTATGAACATCAGTAAGAATTAATAATGTTTGAACGTGACATCCTTCAACAGCTTGTGAAGGTGAAATAGTCATTTCCGCTAACTCTTCTTTAGTAAACATCTGTTTGAATGCTTTTCTAGTTTTAGCTTCAGTTAATTTATCATCGTATACAATTTGAACTTTTGCGCCAAATTGCTTAGCAAAATAATATAAACCTACAGCAGAACCAATAGCGTCTAAGTCTGCCATAACATGTCCCATAATATAGACGTTAGCAACTTTAGAAGCATCCTTAATTAAAGTTTCTAATGATTTAGAAACAATTCTAACTTTAACACGAGATCTCTTACCTTTAGCTTCACTCTTACCACCAATGAAGATTAAATTAGATCCATATGGTTGAATAACTGCTTGGTCACCACCACGAGATAAAGCAACATCAAGAGCGCTAGTAGCTAGTTCATTTAATTTAGTGTAATCATCAAGTCCCACAGCAAAGCCAATTGATAAAGTTAATTCATAATCTTCATCATGAGTATCATTTCTAACTTGGTCAATAATTGAGAAGTTATCATTCATCAATTGTTCATATTTTTCATAGTTAGTAATAATTAAATAAGAATCTGCTCTAAATTTTCTAACTAACAATTCATATTTCTTTGCATAGTTAACAATATCTGCTTGAACCTTACCAAGCATATCATTAGTCTTAACTTCATCAACAAGAGACATAATATCTTGGTAGTTATCAATTGAGATAATTCCAATTGCAGGAGCATTAGCTTTAGAATATTCACTCATAGCATTAAATTCAGTAATGTCTTTAAAAACATATAAGTTAGCTTCTCTTAAGAATTTAACATCATAAACACGGTTGTTGTTTTCAATCTTTACATCCTGAATTTTATTTTCACGAGCGGATTCTTTTAATTTTCTAAGTTCACTCTTCCATTCAAAAATATTTTTATCAATTAATTTAGTTTGTTCATCTTCAAACCATTCATTAACCCAAATAACTTCATCCATTTCATTAACTAAGACTAAGCCAACTTGAGCAAAATCATAAACATCTTGAATGTCATCACCGACAATATCTGCAGCAGTAACATCACTCTTCAATCTACTTGAAGCAATTCTATGCATAGTTAACCAAATAAAGAATACATCGATAACCATTGATAAAGCTAAAGTGCCAAAAGATAGATATAAATAAATAGGTTTCTTATCCATCAAATAATATAAAACTGCAAAAACAGTAGTAATCGATGCTTCAACAAAGAAGATCCAGAAATTTAAAATCACATACTTTTTAATTAGTTTCTGCATATAATTCTCCTTATTATCCAATTCGTACTATATATTGAATATATAGTATCCCCGGATTATATTATAACAAGTATACCACTTATCACTTACAAAGAAAATTCTTTTTGTCTTATGACAAAAGGCTCTTTTCATATTTTTACTATAAAAATGTATAAAAAATCCCATAAAAACGTTCAAAAACCTATAGATATGAAATCTTTATATATTTTTTACACATTTGTATACCAGAATTAGCCTTGACTAACTCACTTTTTAAATGTTACATTTAAAGGGCTTAGCGGAGTAGTTTCTTATTTATTAAGTTACTAAGTCAACAATCCCGGTGCAAACCTGGCTTAGAGTAATAACGAGAGTTAAGTATAGTTTACTATACTTGGCTTTTTTTATTTCCAAGTTAGTAGTCACAGGAAAGGAGTATAATTATGTGGTGGATCTACCCATTGTATATCGTTGCACTTGTCGCAATGGTCTACTTATCAATTAAACTAGGTGACCTAGTTGATTTATTAGACAAGAAAACAAAAGTTTCAGGCGCATTCATTGGTTCTGTTCTTCTTGGAGCAGTAACATCATTACCTGAATTATTTACATCTATATCTTCAGTATTATTTGTAAATAACCCAGAACTTGTTATCGGAGACATTCTTGGTTCAGATATCTTTGATATCGTCGCATTAGTTGTCTTAACATTTATCTTTGCAAGACACTTTTTCGAATCAAAATTAAAATCAAAATTACACTTATTAAATGTCGGTGTATTACTAGTTATGTACGCCCTTGCTTTATATGCAGTATTTGCACCAGCAGAATGGCAACTTATGCTAGGTGATATCAACGTTATTTCACCAATTATCTTTATTGGTTACGTTGCTCTTCTTATCTTATCTCCAAAAGAAGCAGAGGAAGAAAAAGAAGAAACAGACTCAAAACTTACAGTTAAACAAATTTTAGTATTATTTTCCATCAGTGCAGTATTATTAATCGGCGTATCAATTGGTATTACATTCATAACAGATCTTATTGTAAAAGAAATCCCTTGGCTTGGTGCTTCTGTAGGTGGAGCAATCTTACTTGGTGTTGCTACTTCAATTCCAGAAATTATCTCAACTGCTCATTTATTCAAGCTTAGAAATTACGATGCAGGATTTGGTAACATCATCGGTTCTTGCACATTCAACTTCGCAATTATTTCACTTGCCGACTTCTTATCATGGCAAGCAGTCAACGGATCAGTTGTTGCTTCTAGAGGTATTTGGATTTCAACACAGAATTCACAATTATTAACATTATTCGGTTTATTCAGTGTTTTACTCTTAGGTGGATTTATCTTAATCAAGAGTTACACAAAACAGATTAAAGGTGTCAAAAGTTCATTTATCTATTCAGGTATTGTCGCAGCTTTAATTACTACACTTTATATTTTATCTTTAGTATTATAATCATTATTAATTATAATTATTATATACGCATGAGCTACCCTCTATTAAGAGAGTAGCTTTTTTATACTCAATTCTATGTATATGTAGTGATTTACAAAAAAATAGAATGATTTTCACAAAAAACTTTCGAAAATTTTCTTATTTTGAGAGGTATTTAAAAAGTTATCTCTATTTTTAAACATTTGTGTGACATTATGCACGAAAACGTTGCGAAATGCCTAAAAAAGGCCACTTTATGCCAAAAAAATGTAATAAAATTTTTTTTAAAGACGTTTCGTGCCAAATTTTTGGATACTTATGTAACGCCTCTACTTTTATATCCTTTTATTAAGTATGATAATCGAGGCTTTTGAAAAAAGGCACGCGAATAAAATCATTAGTATAAATAAAGGAGAAAGAAATATGAAGTTATTAAATAGAGTTACATTATTATCAGTCTTAGGTATCTCAGCATTAGTAGGTACAGGTTACGCTGCATGGACATTCTCTGCATCAGCAGAAAACAAAACAGCAAACGCAGCACTCTTAATCACAGATGCAAACACTGTTGGTGAAATCTCATTCAAAACAAATACAGCAAAATTCACTTTAGATCAATCAGGTATCACATGGGAAGGTGAAATCGTTGCAGATTATTCTTCAGTTGGTTCAGAAGTTGAAGATCCATCAATTGAAAAATCATGGACAGCAGCAATTCCTGCAGAATTAGCAACATACGTTACATTCGTAGATGCTTCAACAACAATCTCAGGCACATGGGAAGATGATGTTGCAATCGTTTTACCAGAACTCGTTTACACAGCAAACAAGCCAACAACAAAATCAGCTTACGATACAATGGTTAGCTTAATCTCAGAATCAAATATCACATTCACATTCTCAGCAACAATTGCATAATATATTTAATTAACTTACATATATAATAAATCGGCCGTAGTTCAGAAATGCACTTCGGCCATTATCATAAATAATGGTTCAAAGAAAGGAGGTACCAGTTATGAAAAAAATCAAAATGATCTTAACAGCATTAATTGGTGCTCTATTTCTTGGAACAGCCGCTGCTACAGTAGCTACAACAGGATTTGCAGCATGGACATTCTCTTCAAATTCTTACAACACTCAATCAATCAGAGGTGCAATAAACGAATGGGAATTTGCTTCTTATGAAAGCATCTTTGAATTTGATGAAGAAACAGGAACTATCTTATACATCAAACAAATCATTGATGAAAATGGAACAGTCACTGTACCAAATGAAATTAACGGTGTCCCAGTTACACATATTGACAAGTATGCATTTAGCAATCAGCCTAGTTTAACATCAATTGTTATCGAAGCAGAAAACTTAACAATTGAAAGCTATGCTTTCTATGGTGACTACAACTTAAAAGAAATCACTTTACCTTCTTCAACAAAATTACTCAAATATTCATTTGCTAATTCAGGATCATATAACTCAGATACAAAGACATATTCAATTGACAGCGTTACATTCACAGGAAGCGCTACTGAATTAACAGGTAACCAAGTATTCAAAGGATTAGAAATTAACACAATTACAATCCCTGCAATCGTTACTAACGTTGAAAAATCATTCTTCGATGGTGTTGAAGATTACGAAATGATCAATTACGGTGGATCTGTTGAAGACTTCGTTGGTACAGATCATAACAACGATACATATTCAATCTTTGAAGGTTTAGTTTATAACTTACGTAATAGAAATGCTGGTACATATGCTTACCAAGCTCCAACAGCATTAACAATCTCTGGCAGAGTATTCTACTTAAATCAAAGCAACTTTACACAGAACTTATTACATTACTACGCAGAAGATGGTTCATATATTGTATATAACTTTAACAATCGTGTTAAGGTTAGCGGCAGCACATACGATAACTCAAATTGCTACTATTATTACATTGCAGAATAAAATGCAAAACGGCTCAATGAGCCGTTTTCTTTTGCATTAAGCACAAATTACAATTACATTTATATAAATCTCTTAAATAGGCTTAAACTAATAAATAACAAGCATTCACAGTTTAATAATAATATTAAAAATTACAAAGAACATATTTCTCTTTGGCATATTTTTTACATCTAAATAAAGTAAATCGAGTAGGGAGTAAAATTAGA
>DEWM01000042.1:0-4619 GCA_002363635.1 Caryophanales bacterium UBA3210
TTAAGCAGCTTTTACAACTGTAACTTTACCTACACCATCGTTATCAAATGTGATAGTAACTGTATATGAACCATCTTCTTCAATTGTGATATCTTTGCCTTCATCATTGCCCCAAGAATAGTCCCATTTATCATCTGCTCTAACTTTAATTGCGTTTCCACCAGTTAATTGAGCTGTAATTGACCATGATTTGCCATCTGCTGAAGCAACCATATCTGTATCTGAATCCCAACCTGTTGATGTAGCAGAACCAATTAAGCCATATGTATGATCTGCTGGAACAAATTTAACAACTTCTTCATAAGGTAAAGCTTTATCTTCAGCTGCTGCTTCTAATTTAATTGCAGCAATACCATAGCCTGGAACTGTAGCAGAAGAAACTTCTGTGTACTGAGCTACAACAATCTGATATTTACCAGCACCGCCAGTAATAACTGGGTTTGATGCCCATGAGAAGCCATCTTCATCTGCTGCTTCTTGCCATACAGGTGAGAAATATGTTGAAGGTGTTAATGATTCAACATGTGCTGTTTTTGCATCATGAATCCATTGTTGTTCTGAATAAACTTCTTCAGCTTCATCGTATGATAATGTAGCTGCCTTAAATGCATATGAGGCATTTGCTTTATAAATCTTGCCATCTGTACCTTTGAAGTTTGTTGACCAGCCTGCATCTTTGATACCTGCCCAAATAACTTCTGTATATAAGTATTTGATATTCTTTTTAGCAAGAACATCTGCAACTTCTGTACTTACTTTTGAGATTTCTTCAACTGATGTAGCAGTCATTTTTGAAGCTTCATAAAGTTCTTTAGCTTTGCCGTTCCAACCGTTTTGTGTTTCACCATCTGCTAAAACTACTGGACCATGAATACACCATTGATATTCTGGATCAGCTTTAACTGTTGCATCATATTTTGATCCACAACCAACACAGCCAACTGCTGCTGCCATTGCTAATGCTGCAACTAATAAATTCTTTTTCATAATTTTTTATCCTCCCGTTTATTCTAAAAAGTATGAAATCGAAGGTTATTGTAAGCGCTAACAAATTATTATAGATAAAATTACCAATGAATTTTATTATTTGTCTTCCCCTTACTTTTTTTGTCCTTCTATGTAATAGAATAGTTTTGAAAAAACAAAAAGTCAACACACTTTAGTAAAAAAAATGAAAGCGCTACAAAAATTTGCAATTTTTTATGTCTTTTTTAAAAAAATATTGCATTATAAGTGCTAATAATGTATTATGTTCGAATTTTTCTCTCAAAAAAATTATATATTTATATATAAAGTGAGAGATGTTCTCTCTAAATTTAACAAAAGAAGCATTTTTGTACGTAGATTCTGATTTTATGAAAATTTTAGTAATTTTGAGCTATTTTAAGCTTTTAGTTTTTTTAGTACTAAAATTGAATGATTTTTTTCTTTCTATTTATCTTTCTTTATATAAATAAGGATTTGAATAAAATTTATTATAATAATATATAAATATTCATTTATTGAATTTATATGTTTTTGGTTTTTAAATGTTACATTTGTAACGTTTTAAATTAACTTTTCTCTTTTTTTCAAAAAATTGAGTTTTTTCATAATTTTCATTGCTTACATTTTTTCTTATATTTTTGTGTTATACTAGGTTTTGAGGTAATTATTATGGGATATATAAACGATTTAAGAAAAAAAGTAGGAAGTTCATACACATTAATAATGCCATGTGCATGTGCAATCATTACTAACGATAAAGGTGAAGTATTATTACAACAACGAGTAGATAACCATCTTTGGGGATATCACGGAGGAGCGATAGAAGTAGACGAAAGCGTTGAAGAAGCATTACGTAGAGAACTAAAAGAAGAATTAAATATTGAAATAGATGAGATGCATCTATTTAAGATTTATTCTGGAAAAGAATATCATCATGTTTATCCAAACGGAGATCATGTATCTCCTATTGATATTCTCTATGTAGTAACTAAATTCCACGGAGATATTAAATTACAAAAAGAAGAGGTCTTAGATATAGCCTGGTATAGCAAAGATAATTTACCTGAATTATCTCCAAACTATAAAACACCTCTTAAAGATTTTTTTGAGAGTATTAAATAGCAATATCAAACTTGTTTGTTTTCTTGCACAAACAAGTTTTTTTATTTCAAAAAAAGAATAGAATTCACATTCTACCCTTTTGCGTTTATAAGCGCTAAAATCATATTCCCTTTAAAAATAATTTTATCTTTAGAAGTAAACACAATACCACTTTGATATTTTTTAACTTCTTTACCGTTTATAGTACCTTTCCCTTCTATTATATAGAAGATATTAAACTTTTTAGCAGATTTAACCACTTCATTTTTTACTTCAAATTTATCAAAAGTGAAATATTTATTTTCATCATATGAATCTTTACTAAAATCTCTAATTACAGGATTTAAATTATAATCTATGACATTCAAAGAATCTTCAATATGTAGTTCTCTAAGAGGCTTTCTATTATAGTCATATAGTCGATAAGTAATATCACTAGGCTGTTGAGTTTCTAGTACTAAAGAACCACCTTTAAGTGCATGTACTGTACCTGGTACTATATTCATATAATCCCCTTCTTTTAGAGGAGATTTTTTTATTACTTTTTCTACTCTATTTTCTTTAATAGCATTTTCCATCTCTTCTTTATTCTTACAAGTAGTACCTACTACAACTTCTTCAGCGGTATTCCCTGGTAAAAAATACCAAGATTCAAATTTACCATTATCGTTATGTCTAATACGCGCATATTCATTATCTGGATGAACTTGAATTGATAAATCGCTAGAAGCATCAATGATTTTTAATAACAAAGGAAATTCTTTAGCATTAGGCATACCAAATAAATCACCTTTATGGATATCAAAATATTTATCTAAAGTTAATCCTTCATTAACAACAAAAGAAGCTTTATCTTTAATTCCAGAAACTATCCACGCTTCTCCTGTATCACTTGGGCAAGAATAAATGTGAGATAATTTATCTCCATGCCATGGTCTAGAAGAGAAAAAAGGTGCTAAAAATATAATCTTTTCCATTTATTTCTCCTTTGAGTACTCATTAATATAGCTAGAAAGCACGTTTTTAAGCATTTTAAGAGACTTTTTGCATTCTTCACGAGTATTTCCTCTAACTGTATAATAAATCTTTATCTTAGGCTCTGTTCCTGATGGACGAATTACAAAAGAATTTTTATCTTCCATCACATATTTTAAAACATCAGATTTAGGTAAAGTTAATTTAATAACTTCATTATTAGAATTAGTCATCTTAGAAGATAAATAATCGTAATATTCCTCTACTTTACTAGGTAATAATTTTTCTAATTTATGATTATGAAGTTCTTTCATAATATTCTTCATAATCTTATCGCCTTTAACTCCTTCAAAGACGTAATAATTTAATTCAGTTTGGTAATATCCAAATTCTTTATATAAATTCTCTAATTGATCAATTAAATTAATATTCTTTGATGAATAATATTCATACATTTCACAAATTAATAAACAAGCATTAACTCCATCTTTATCAAAGACTTCTTTAGAAGATAAATAACCATAACTTTCTTCCATTGCAAAGATATACCTATCTTCTTCTCCTTTATCTTTTAATAAACAGATTTGTTCTCCTAAGAATTTAAACCCAGTTAAAGTATCAATAACTTGCACTCCATATTTTTTTGCAACAGCATATAACATCTCAGTAGTAACAATAGTTTTAAAAACAATAGGAGACTTAGGCATCTTATTATTCTTAATTAAGTTCTTACAAATAAAATCAAATAATAAAATACCAATCTCATTACCATTAGGAAGAATATATTCATTATTCTTTCTAACTGCTATACCTACTCGATCACAGTCTGGGTCAGTTGCAAGTACTAAATCTGCATTAATCTTTTTTGCAAGTTCTACACCTAATTTTAAAGCTTCTTGTTCTTCTGGATTAGGTTTATCTACAGTAGGAAAATTTCCATCAGGAAACGATTGTTCATTAACTATATTAATATCCGTAAAACCATCTTTACGTAATACATCAGTTACCATTCTTAAACCAGAACCATGTAAAGGAGTATAAACAATCTTACTATTTTTTATTTTTTCTCTACCAATGATAGATAAAGATAAAGTTGATTCTTCATAAGCATTAATAATATCTTCAGAAATATATTCTACTAATCCATTATTAAAACCATCTTCTAATGACATAATATTTACATCAATAAAACAATCAATGTCATTAATCTTTTCTAAAATACTTTGAGCATCTTCTAAAGTAATTTGATTACCATCACTGCCATAAACTTTATAGCCATTATATTTACTAGGATTATGAGATGCGGTAATCATAATACCCGCAGAGCAATTAAGTTTTCTAGTAGTATAAGAAACAAAAGGAACTGGCATTAATTCTTTAACTAAATAGACGTGAATATTATTCGCGCTTAATACTCTTGCGGCTTCACATGCGAATAACTTAGATTTAATTCTAGAGTCATAAGAAATACATACTTTAGGATTATTAGTTTTATTTAACAAATGAATAGAAAGACCCTGAGTAATCTTTCTAACAGTATAAATGTTGATACGATT
>DEWM01000042.1:4717-8534 GCA_002363635.1 Caryophanales bacterium UBA3210
TTATAAAACCTATCTTCAATTTCACTTTCATTATCTTTGATAGCGTTTAATTCATTAATTAAATCAACATCATCAAGTGCATTAATTTTCCATTTATTATATTTATCTAGCCATTCCATAATATTTATCTCTACACATCAATTATAATGCAACATTAATAAAATAGTCACCGCAAACAAAAAGAACATATTAAAGAAGGCTTATGAACTAAATCACAAGCCCCAAATTATATATTAATTATTCAACAAAGAGTCTACCTCTAGTTACTAATTTACCAGATTTTCTATCAAATAACATTGCCCCATGACCTTGGAATTTAATTGTTAATTTTTCTCCAATTTCAAAGTCAACACCACCATAGATAACACCAGTTAAGAGGAAGTCACCAACTTTAAGTTTAACAGTTGTTTCTGAACCCGTAGGTAAAGCAGAATAGATTTCAGCTTCTAAACCTTTTTCACCCTTTTCTGCTCTAGTAATGAATTCTGGTCTAATACCAAGTAAATATAAATTATCTGGTAGATCATGTTCTTCTTCAGCAGAAATAGTTTCATCAACTTTAATAATGTGATAGTTAAATGCTCTATCAGCATTTTCTTTTTCTACATAGCCTTTTTCTTTCTGTTTAGCTTCTTTTTCTTCTTTTAATCTAGCAAGTTCTTCGTCTCTTTCTTTTTCGTGCTTTGCAAGGTCCAAATCACCTTCATATGGAGTGAATTTTAATTTCTTATCTCCGAATACACCTAATGTAACTTCATTCTTACCAGTTTGAACTGCTGTGCCTTCAACAAAGTTAATTGAAGGAGAACCAATGAAGTCTGCAACGAATAAATTATTAGGTTTCTTATAAACTTCTAGAGGTGGTTCATATTGTTGAATTGAACCATTGTTGATTAAACAAATCTTAGAAGCAAGAGTCATAGCTTCTTGTTGATCGTGAGTAACATAAACGAATGTTGAACCTGTATCTTTATGTAATCTCTTTAATTCAGATCTCATTTCAAGTCTTAACTTAGCATCTAAGTTAGATAAAGGTTCATCCATAAAGATTACCTTTGGTCCAGGAGCAAGAGTACGAGCAATTGCAACACGCTGCTGCTGACCACCAGATAATTCTGCAGGATATCTACCCATAAATTCACCAATGTGAACAATACGAGCAACATGTCTTACACGAAGGTCAATTTCTTCTTTATCAAGTTTTCTTAATTTAACAACTACTTGACCGTTTTCAACATATTCACCCTTTTCATTAAGAGTAATACCTTTCTTTTCAGCAAGTTTATTCTTTACATCATTAGCGTGATCTAAATATTCTTTTGATTTAGTTTCTGCTAATGAAGCACATTCTTCATCACTCTTTAAATCAAATCTTAAATCATAAATTTCTTTTGCAGCGCTCATAGAAATCTTGAATGTATCAATGATGAATAAGAGAGCTTTGTCTTTAACTACTTCTTTATGTTTATCTAATGAATATTCAAAACATTTCTTAATATCTCTTACATTCTTAACAACTTCTGATAAGCCTACATATTTAATATATTCAGAACAAACGACTGGCATTTCTTCTTTTAATTCAGTTAAACCGAATGTAATGTTTTTATAAACAGTCATATGTGGCCATAAAGCATAGTTTTGGAATAAGAAACCAACTTTACGTCTTGAAGGAGGAACGTTAATACCCGCTTCTGAATCAAAGATTACTTTATCATCGAACATAATCTTACCTTCAGTTGGTGTTTCAAGACCTGCAATCATACGTAATGTAGTTGTTTTACCACATCCAGAAGGACCAAGTAATGTAACGAATGCATTATCTTCAATAACCATATTTAGATGATCAGCGCCATAGAAACCGCCCCATCTTTTAGTAACATTTTCTAATGTAATTTTTGGCATATTATTTATTACCTCCTAAACCTTTATCAATTGATGCACCAGTAAGTAAATTTGTTAACCAGTTAACACCAAGAATAATAATAATTAACACAAAGTTTGCTGCGTTCATTAATGCAGGACATCCGTCAGCATCAAGTTGGAACATAAATTTTGTTAATACTAATTGATCGTCACCAATGAAGACGAATAAGTCATATTCTCTCATACATGAAATGAATGGGAGTAAGAAACCTGAAATAATAGCAGCTTTCTGAATTGGGAAGATGATTCTAACCATTCTCTTCCACCAAGGAATACCTTGAATAACACCAGCTTCTTCAATTTCTCCAGATAATTGCATCATAGCATTTAACGAAGATCTAGATGCCATTGGGATATACTTAACTGTACCTAAGATTACACCAACAACAATCCACATAGAAGCCATCTTTAAGTTAACACCAAGTAAATAGAAACATTGTGATAATGCTAGAGAAGGCATTAAATATGGGAAAAATGCTAAACCGTTAACAAATCTTGCACCATGAGATTTTCTCTTCTTAGAAACAGCGTAACCAATTAAGAAGCCTGAAATACCTGCTGCTAAAGCACAGATAACTGACATCTTAATAGAACCAATTAATGATTTACCAACTTTCTTTTCGTGGAAGAATCCAACGAAGTCGTTAGTAGAAATAGGAGTTTCTGAGAACCATGCATCCCATCTAAATCCTGATGAATAGTCACCTGGGTTAGGAAGTAATGATTCAAAGAAGAATGATAGCATTGGACCAATACAGAAGAATAAAACGACGATTGATAATAAAATACCAACAATCCACTTACCATATTTACCAAGATTTTGTTTTGAGATTTGTCCTGATTTACCAGTAACTGTAGTAAATTGTTTTCTTGAACCTGTTTGAATTTGGTTAAGAATTAAAATAAATAAACCAATAACGATTAATACAATTGCAGTAACATAACCTTGACCCGCTGTTGAACTATTCTTTAATAATGTTTGCATTTGAGTAGCAATAACAGAATAGTTAATTGGATTACCTAAGGTTGTCGCAACTGAATATGATGACATAGCAGAACTAAATACAAGTAAGATTGTAGATAGTAATGCAGGTACTAACATTGGGATAGTAACCTTAAAGAAAGTTTTCCATTTTGGAATACCTAAGATAGAAGCAGCTTCTTCTAAGTTAGAATCCATATTTTGTAAAACACCACCGAATAAAATATAAGCAAATGGTGCGTAATGTAAACCAAGCATTAATGAAATTGGGAAAGCACCGAAGACAAACCATTCTGGTGCTGCTAAACCTGTAATAGCTTGGAACTCACCAACATAGCCACCAGTACATGCTGTTGAAATAAACATATTTCTCCAGAATAGCGCAAGTGTCCACTGTGGCATAATGTATGGGAAAATAAATACTAATGAGATAAATCTCTTAAATTTGACATTAGTTCTTGCAAGTAAATATGCTGTGATTCCACCAAATAAGACAGCGAATACACAAGATAATGTAGATACAAGTAATGAATGTCCAAATGGCTTCCAGAAGAAACCGATTGATGTTGAATTGGTCCAGTTAAATACTAGATTAAAATTGTTAAATGTAAATGCACCTATACCCCCAAACTTATATTCAGTTAAAGCATAAACAAGGAGTGATACGATAGGAGCAATACTTAATATAGCTAAAACTACACCAAATAAGATTAAAATAGTATTTGCAGGAACACCAAGGAAGGTAATAGTACCATTTGCAGTACGTTTAAACCATTTACCAAAAGAACCATTTTGTTTTACTGCATCGTTATCTTCCATAATAAATTTCCTTTCTTTTAAGTAAATTAGGTAAACCCTAAAAAATGAGTTTACCTAATTATTTATTTTGTTTATTTATCTATTATTTTTTAG
>DEWM01000057.1:0-5981 GCA_002363635.1 Caryophanales bacterium UBA3210
CATTAATGGTTGCAGCATTAATTGCTGTTATTGCTTACAAGATGTTTACTACATCAAAAGGATCTGCTCAAATTCCGGGTGGATTTAAGTTTACTTGGGCTTAGTTATGAGTAAAATTAAAGACTTACCTCTTAACGAAAGACCTAGAGAAAAAGCTCTTACTTATGGAGTAGAGACGTTATCAAATAGTGAACTTCTTAGCATTCTTATTGGAAACGGTACAAAACAAAAGAGTGCTATAGATATTGCAAGTGAAATCTTATCGACTATTGAAGATATCAGTTGCTTTAATTTAATCACGTATTCTTCTCTTACTGAAATTAAAGGAATCTCCAAAGCTAAGGCAATTTTGCTACTTTCTTTAGTAGAATTAAATAAGCGAATTAATACTTCATTAAGAATTAATAAAGAGTTTAATTTTAATGAAATAATTCATCATTTTCAATGCTCATATAAAGACTTGAAAGTAGAGAAAGCTTATATAGTTTTACTTGATAATCATAAGCGCTTAATTAGTATTAAGGAAGTAGCTTCTGGTAGTGAAAAATCTTTAGCTTTATCGCAAAAAAAGATTATCCAATACCTTATCGATTTCAGTGCAACTTCTTATTATTTAGTTCATAATCATCCATCAGGATCATGTGTTCCTTCTTGTAGTGATAAAACTACTACATCTAACGTTGAACTTGTTTCTATGTCACTTGGTTTTATATTAGAAGACCATTTGATATTTGGAAAAAATACTTATTATTCGTTAAAGAATAACTTAGAACTACCTTATTACAGATGAATCAAATTATTAAAAATAATATAAATATTATTGAAAAAGCTACTTGACTATGATATATTACGTGTGTTGTCGCCTTGTAGAGGGCCTCAACCGCATTAAAAAGGTTGTAACTATCTATAAGATAGACCTTGAGAGCGAGTCTAAGTCTATAGACAAGGAGGAAAAGTTATGTACGCAATTATCGAAACTGGCGGAAAGCAGTTAAAAGTTGAAGTTGGATCAAAAATCTACGTTGAAAAATTAGACGCAGAAGTCGGTTCAGAATTCACATTTGACAAAGTTTTATTAGTCGGTGGTGAATCTACAAAAGTTGGTGCTCCATATGTTAAGGGTGCTACAGTTGTTGCTAAAGTTGACAAGCAGGGCAAAGAAAAGAAAATCTTAGTCTTCAAGTACAAGTCAAAAGCAAACTATCGTAGAAAACAAGGTCACCGTCAACCATTTACAGCATTAACAGTTGAATCAATTAACGCTTAATGATCAAGGTTAAAAAGTATTTGGATGGTGAAGTCCTAATCGGTCTAGAGATTTCTGGACACGCAGGATATGCACCAAAGGGCGAAGACCTAGTCTGCGCGGGAGTATCTAGTATTTTAACAGGTGGCTTTAATGCTTTAGAGAAAAACGATGTACAAGAAATAAAACTTGACGAAGGATTTGCAAAAGTCATTCTTAAAGATAAAAATTGTAAATCTGTTAATGTCCTTAAAGTAATCGAAGTTCAACTTATGACAATACAAGAAGAATTCCCACAATTCATCAAGAACATTAAATAAGGAGGATAGCAAAATGATGTTTAAATTAAATATCCAGTTATTTGCTTCTAAGAAAGGTGTCGGTTCAACTAAGAACGGTAGAGATTCAGAATCAAAACGTTTAGGTGCTAAAAAGTCCGATGGCCAGTTCGCTACAGCAGGTTCAATTATCTACAGACAGCGCGGTACTAAGATTTATCCAGGTGTCAACACTATGAAAGGTGGAGACGATACAATCTTTGCTACATGCGATGGTATTGTAAAATACGAACGCTGGGGTAAAAACAGAACTAAAGCTTCTGTTTATCCAGTTGAAGCTAAATAAGGAAAATCAAAAATCTAAGGTACCATGTAAAAATGGTACCTTTTTTCTAAAATAATATTATATTATATAATATATAAGGAGGGCGATATCTATGTTCATTGATAAAGCTAAAATTGTATTAAAAGCCGGTAAAGGTGGAGATGGCGCTATCTCCTTTTTACACGATAAACAAATTATGAGAGGCGGACCTGATGGTGGTAACGGAGGTCATGGTGGAAGCATTTATTTACGTGCTACATCTGATGAAACTACATTAATCAATTATCGCTATCAAAAGAAGGTTACTGCAAATGATGGCGGAAAAGGCCAAAAGAAGATGATGTTTGGTCAAAAGGCTGATGACATCTATTTAGATGTACCAGTAGGAACAGTTGTTTTTGATGAACCTGCACATAACTTTGTTGCAGACTTATCTAAAGAAGGAGACGTTTTCTTAGCAGCTAAAGGTGGTAGAGGTGGTAGAGGTAATGCTTGCTTTGCTTCTTCTAAAAATAGAACCCCAAGAGTAGCCGAAAACGGTGTTGCAGGTGAAGAAAAAGTTCTTACACTAGAATTAAAATTACTTGCAGATGTAGGATTAGTTGGTAAACCATCAGTAGGTAAATCTACATTATTATCAGTTATTTCTGCTGCTAAACCGGAAATTGCAGAATATCCATTTACTACAATTGTTCCAAATTTAGGTGTTACTTACTTAAAAGATGGTTCTTCATTCGTAGTTGCAGATATGCCTGGCTTAATTAAAGGTGCTTCTCAAGGTAAAGGATTAGGCTTACAATTCTTAAGACATATTGAAAGATGTAAAGTATTAGTACATTTACTCGATATGCAAAGTGAAGATCCTTTAAATGATTTTGAAACAATTAATAAGGAACTTGCAGATTATGGCTTTAATTTAATTAAAAGACCAATGATTGTTGCTTGTTCTAAAGTAGAAGATAAAGAATCTACTGCTAAATATTTAGAAGTTAAGAAAGCTCTAGAAGGTAAATATGAGGTTTACCCAATCTGCGCTCCATTACATGAAGGTGTAGATGAACTCTTATATAGAGTTAAAGATGTCTTAAAAGATGCTCCTTCATTCCCATTATATGAAGAAAAAGATGCTGGAATTAAAGTATATGACGCAACTCTAGAAGCTTTACCTGAATTTGAAATTACTAGAGAAGATGCTCATACATTTAGAATTCACGGTGAACGTATTGAAAGAACATATTCTTTAATCAATATTTCTACTGATGAAGGTATGATGAAATTACTTTCTATTTTACGTAATATTGGTGTTGATGCTAAATTACATGAAATGGGTGCTCGTGATGGTGATACTGTAATCCTATGTGATTTTGAATTTGATTATTTTGAATAAGTTTAATTATTTAAAAATAATTACATTTGTAATACAATAAATTTAGGAGATAAAATGGAAGAGAAGTTTAATAGTGCTCACATTGGTTTAATTGCTAGCGCGTTAGCACTTTTAGCTTTGGTCTTAATTACCATTTTTATAAGTTAATATGTACTATTATTTAAAAGGAACTATCGAAGAAATTTTAGATGATTCTATTGTCATTGATGTCAATGGGGTTGGATATGATGTATTAGTTGCTCGTCCTAGTGACTACATCCTTTATAGTGCATTAACTTTATATACTTATGATGTAGTTAGAGAAGATGAAAACTATTTAGTTGGTTTTAAAACTAAAGAAGAAAAAGCTTTCTTTGAAAAACTAATTACAGTTAAAGGAATAGGACCTAGAACTGCTCTAGGTGCATTAAGTGGAATTAGCTTAGATGAATTTATTTCTGCCATCATGAATGATGATGTAAAGAGATTAAAAAAACTCCCAGGAATAGGCCCAAAAGCTGCTTCTCAAATTATTCTAGATTTAAAGGGAACATTAGTTTCAGTAGACTCAACTAAAACTACTAAATCCCTCAATCCTAATATGGAAAGTGCAAAGAGTGGTTTACTCAATTTAGGCTTTAAAGCTAAAGAAATTGATGACTACTTTAAAACAGTTAAAGAACAAGATTTATCAGAAAAAGAATATATTACTTTATTCTTAAGAAATAGAGGAAAATAATGGATAGATTAATGGACCAAGAAACATTAAATCAAGATGAAAGAGATGAAGAAGTCTCCTTACGTCCTTTAACTTTAGATGAATATGTTGGACAAAGCGCCATCAAAGATAATCTAAGGGTTTTTATTGGTGCGGCAAGAAAAAGAAATGAATCATTAGATCATATCTTAGTCTATGGCCCTCCAGGACTTGGTAAAACTACTTTAGCATATGTCATCGCTCATGAAATGGGTGGTAATATTAAATTAGTTAATGGACCATCTTTAGAAAAACCTGGTGATTTAGCCGCTATTTTAAGTACTATTTCTCCTGGTGATATTCTTTTTATTGATGAAATCCATAGAATTCCTCGAGTTGTCGAAGAAATCTTATATGGAGCAATGGAAGATTTTACTCTTAACTTGGTTATTGGTAGAGATGATGAAGCTAGATCAATAAATATTGATTTACCTCCATTTACTTTATTTGGTGCAACAACTAGACCTGGTGATTTATCTTCTCCTCTAAGAGATAGATTTGGTTACGTTACTAGACTTGATTATTATACTGATGAAGAACTAACTCAAATTGTTCAAAGAACTTCAAAAGTATTTAAAACTCCAATTGAAGAAAGTGCATCAAGAATGATCGCGATTCGTTCTAGAGGTACTCCTCGTATTGCCAATAGAATATATAGAAGAGTTAGAGACTTTGCTTCTTATTCCGATTACAAAGTAATCGATGAAGAAATAACAAAAAGTGCGTTGCTTCAATTAAAGATTGATGAATATGGTTTAGATGACGTTGATAATCGTTATATTAAGACTTTAATCAAACGCTTTAACGGAGGCCCTGTTGGACTTGAGACTCTGGCTTCTACTATTGGAGAAGAAGTACAAAATCTTGAAGAAGTATGCGAACCATATTTACTAAAACTTGGTTTTGTTAATAAAACTCCTCGTGGAAGAGTTGCAACAGAAAAAGCTTATAAACATTTCCAAATTGATTTGTTTGACCACTTCGAATAAAAATTCTAATATAAATTGATATTCAATTTAACCTCGGTACTTGATATCGAGGTTTTTAAATGTTATATTTGAAAAGTGTAGAATTTAGTTATTTATTATATAAATAAAAATATTATCAAAATAACCTAACCTAGGAGGAGATAAGATGCGTCGTTTCTTTGGATACTTAACATTAATTTTAACAATTTTCTTTGCAGCAATTTTTTCTGTTCAAGGACAAATTAATAATTTAAATTTTGGTCTTGAATATTCTCAAGGCTATGAAACAGCATATAGAGTTGAATTCAAAGACAATGCTTCCAATATGACTACAGAAGATGTCGCTCATATTGTCGAACAACGTCTTGAAGATGCTCAAGTAAGAAACTCAAATGTTTATTATGAAGCTACTGACAATAATAATGGTGGCGATAATGCTGTCTCTCAAATCAAAGTTAGAATCAACGCTGCTAGTGAAACATCACTTGATTACATCTTACGTTCAGTAGAAGCAACAGGTACAATTACTGTTTCAACATTAATGGATGGTGGTGAATATGGTAAAGAAATTGAAAACCCATTCGTTATTGGCTCTGCTAAAGTTGACTGGTCAAACAATCAACCATATGTAAAAGTTGATGTTGCTAATTATGATGAATTTAATACATTTATTAGTGCATGTAATGATGCTTATAAAGCTTTCCAAGAAAAATATAATTCAGATAACAGTAATGAATCAACAATTGATGGTGTTGTCGTTATTTGGTTAAATAAAACTGCTGAAGATTCATATATTGAAGCTTACCAAAACGAAGACCCTGTTATTCAAGAACAGATGAAGAAAAAAATCCTCTCTATCGTTCCTACTTCATATTTCCAAGTTGAAAAGAACTCAAATAGTGAAGTTACAAGCGCTAAATTATTAATTGATAGATACGATTATGACCAAGTTACTATGGTTGGTGAATCTGCTCATACAATTGAAAGATTATTAAATTATCAACCTCAAGACTATACATTAACTCGTTTATATACTCATAC
>DEWM01000057.1:6079-8398 GCA_002363635.1 Caryophanales bacterium UBA3210
CTTGCATGCTTGCAGTATGCATCTTCTTATGTGTTAAATACGGTTTAGCAGGTTCAGTTGGTGTAGTTGGATTATCTGCTTCAACATTACTTTCATTATTAGTATTCAATTATTTCAGTTATCAAGTTACTACAATGGTTATCTTAGCATTTGCTATTTCCATTGGATTTAACTTATTAATGTTAATTCCTTATTTTGAAACATTTAAAGATGAATTATATAAAGGTAAAACACCTTCTAAAGCTCATGTAGAAGCATTTAGATCATCTAGATGGACAGTAATTGATGGAACAATCGCAGCATTAATTGTTGGTATTATTTCAATCTTTGTTTCAATTAACCAAGTAAAATTACTTCCAATTACATTAGTAATTAATTGTATTTCAATCTTTATCCTCACTAGACTTATCTTAAAATGGGGTATGTGGTGGCTTACTTCATCAGCATTTGCGGAAAAACATTTAGGTATGTTTATGGTTAAAGATAAAGATGTACCAAATGTTGTTAAAGATGAAAAACAAACTAAGTTCAATGCTTTATCAAATGTCGATTTCTCAACTAAAGGTAAAGTAAGTGGTATTGTTGCTTCAGTAGTCGCTTTAGTTTCAACAATTGCAATTATTATTGTTACCTTCGTTCCTGCAATTGGAGGAACATTCCGTTACTCAAGTGAATTCAGTGAAAATACTGTTATTGAAGTACAAACAGAAGTTGCAACAACTTCTTACTTATTCGACTCAGAAAAATCAGTTAGAGAATTCTTTGAAAAAGAAACTGATCTTAAAGTATTAGGTGTCAATATCACTCGTAAAGATAATGTCATTATTAGTGGTAGAGAAGATAAACCAAACATTAACTATGTCACAATTACTCTTGATGGCAAATATGATATTACTGCTGCTCAAGTAGAAGAAATTACAAATAAAATCCATGCATTAGATGTACCAGGATCTGATGAAGCTGTTGTCGGTGTTGCCAACGCTACAACTGTTACTCCTTCATACATCTTAACTTATTCAATTATTGCCTTAATTATGTTTGGCTTAATTGCTTCAGTTTATTATTTAATTAGATTTGGTTACATGTATGGACTTGCTTCTTTAGCAACAGTTGTTCCTTCAGGACTTCTTGCAGTTGCATTCTTCTCAGTAACAAGAATATCTACTTCACCATTAGTACTAATGGGTATTGCAGCAGGCTTATTTATTGGAGCACTTTCTCAACTTCCATTAATCGAAAGAGCTAAGAAGCTCATGAGAGAATCTAAGAACAAGAATAAGAACTTAGAATTTAGACAAGAACAAATTAAACAAGCAGCTAAAGATGCAATGCATATTACTCTTAAGATTTCTTGCTTATCTGCAGTTACCTTCGTTATTATTGCAGCATTCTTACCAGTTAATTTCTATTCAGTCTTTGGAGGAGGCTTAATTGCTATTGCTTCAACTACTGTACTTACCTTATTCTTATTTGTTCCTATTGTACTTGCTTTAGAAAAAGTTCATATGAACTTAAAAGCTAAACGTGCACAAAAGAACTTAGAAAGAAGAGAAAAATCTTCAAAAGCAAAAATGAGAAGATTAAAAGAAGAGCACAAGAATCTTGGCTCTGAACCAACTGAATCAATTATTCCAGGAATTAATGATTAGTTATTTTAGGGCTTACTAAAATTTTTAGTAGGCTCTTTATTTTAAAGGAAAATTATGAATTTATATAAGGCTTTACTCAAACAATTTAATATAACTGATGAAGAATATAAATTTATGACTAGAGATCTAAATTTATCTTCTTTAGAAGATTATCATAATTTTGATAATGTAGATAAAGCTAAAGAAAGAATCTTAAAAGCCATAAATCAAAATGAAAAAATTATGATTTATGGCGATTATGATTGTGATGGTATTACTAGTGTTTCGATCTTAGTTAAGATGTTTAAATATCTTAATTATGACAATATAGGTTACTACATTCCTTCTAGATATAAAGATGGATATGGCATTAACCCTAATATGGTTGAATTAATCGCTTCTAAAGGATATTCGCTCATTATCACAGTAGATAATGGGGTATCTCAAATTGAAGCCTTAAATCTAGCCCAAGATAAAGGAATGGATGTAATTTTAACTGACCATCATGAAATCTTAAATGATTTACCTCCTTATTACACAATTATGCATCCCTATTTTAAAAATAAAGAAAAGCTTGCTCAGTGTGGAGGTTACGTAGCTTTTATGCTTGCAAGTGCAGTGCTAAATAGATACGATGAATATCTTATGTGTCTCGCCGGCCTTGCTACAATTTCTGATTTAATGCCATTAG
>DEWM01000055.1 GCA_002363635.1 Caryophanales bacterium UBA3210
CGTCACATCATTTGCGCTTGGAACCCAGCACAAGTAGATGAAATGGCACTTCCTCCATGCCACGCATTTGTTCAATTCTATGTTTCTGGCGATGGTAAGAAATTATCTTGTCAATTATACCAAAGATCCGCAGATATGTTCTTAGGCGTACCATTCAATGATGCTTCATACGCATGCTTAACAATGATGATGGCAGCAGTATGTGGTCTTGAACCAGGTGAATTTATTCATACATTTGGAGATGCTCACATTTACTTAGATCACGTTGATTTAATAAAAGAACAACTCTCTAGAGAACCAAGAAAATTACCAAAATTATTAATTAAGAGAAAAGTAGATTCAATTACTGATTATAAATATGAAGACTTTGAAGTTGTTGACTATGATCCATGGCCAGCAATCAAAGGAAAAGTTTCCGTTTAGTCACTAACTTGTTAGCATTTAAAAGACAAAGACTCAGTTTAATTGACTTTGGACTTCCTAAAATGCTATATTAAGCAAAGCAAAGGAGATAACTATGTCAAAAGTAGCAGTCGCGACAGATAGTAATGCGGGCATTACTTTTGCTCAAGCAAAAGCAAAAGGTATTTTCATTTTACCTATGCCATTTATTATCGACGGAAATGAATACGAAGAAGAAATCTCTCTTTCTCAAGAAGATTTTTATAAAAAACTAATTGGAGATGCAAACATCTCAACTTCTCAGCCATCAGCATATTCTTTATCAGAATTATGGACTGAATTATTAAAAGACCACGATGAAATTATTTATGTTCCAATGTCATCTGGTTTATCAAATTCTTGTCAAACTGCAATTGCTCTTTCTCAAGAAGAAGAATTCGATGGAAAAGTCCACGTGTTAGATTTACAAAGAATTTCTGTAACTCAGAAATCAGCAGTATATGAAGCTAAATACTTACTCGACCAAGGTAAATCATGTAAAGAAGTATGCGATTATTTAATGGCAACTAAATTACAAGCAAGTATCTATATTATGGTTGATACTCTCTATTATCTAAAAAAAGGTGGAAGAGTTACTCCAACCGCTGCAGCATTAGCAAATTTATTAAACATCAAACCAGTTTTACAAATCCAAGGTCAAAAACTTGATTCATACACAAAAGTTTTATCAACTAGAGTAGCGAGAATCAAGATGATTAACGCTATTAAGCAAGATATGGAAACTAGATTCAAAGATGATATTGCAAACAATAAATGTGTCTTATCTATGGCATATACAAATAATTTAAATGATGCATTAGATTTTAAGAAACAAATAGAAGAAGCAATTCCTAATCTTCCAGTTGTCTTTGCAAATCCACTTTCATTATCAGTATCTTGTCATATTGGTCCAGGCGCTCTAGCGGTAACTATCGCTCATTGTGAAGCACCTGTTGATGCATTAAAAGACTAATGTAACCGTTTACTAAACTAAAAGAACCGAAATCGGTTCTTTTTTTATTTTTAATAATGTTATTATAAATAAAACGATAATTTGTAAGTGAGGTAACTATATGAATTTTATTTTCGTATCGCCTGATTTTCCAAATACTTATTATAATTTCTGTAAAGAACTAAAAAAGCAAGGCGTCACAGTACTTGGAATATCATCCACTCCATATGATCAATTGTCACAAGATTGCCGCGATTCTTTAACAGAATATTATCGTGTAGATAATATGGAAGATTATTCTCAAATGTTTAAAGCAGTAGCATTCTTCTCTTTTAAATATGGAAAAATTGACTTTATTGAATCTAATAATGAATATTGGCTAGAACAAGACGCTAAACTAAGATCTGACTTCAATATTAAAACTGGAAAGAAGATTGAAGAAATGGCAGTTTTCAAATCCAAAGAAGCAATGAAAGAAGCTTATAAAAAAGCTAACGTTCCTGTCGCTCGTCACCACATTCCTACAACCTTAGAAGAAGGTAAAAAGTTCATCAAGTTAGTAGGATATCCAGTTGTAGTAAAACCAGATAATGGAGTAGGTGCACAAGCAACTTATAAAATTTCTTCTGATAAAGAGCTAGAGGATTTCTATAAAGCTTTACCAAAAAGAAAATATATCATGGAAGAATTTATCAATGGAGATTTAATCTCTTTTGATGGAGTAGTTGATTCACATTCTAATCCAGTTTTCTTCTCTTATGAAGTCTTCCCTGAACAAGCTATGGATATCGTCAATGAATTAAAAGATGATTTCTATTATTCATCTAAAGAATGTCCTAAAGATTTAGAAGAAGTAGGAAGAAGAGTATTAAAAGCTTTTGAGCCAAAACAAAGATGGTTCCATATGGAATTCTTTAGACTTAGAGAAGACCATCCTTATCTTGGCCCAAAAGGCACTATATGCGGGCTTGAAGTTAACATGAGATGTCCAGGAGGATATACTCCAGATATGGTCAACTGGGCTCATTCAATTAACTCCTACAAAATTTGGGCGGATATCATCGTTAAAGATATGACTGATGAAGCAATGAATTTACCACAATATTACTGTGCAACATACGGTAGAAGAGATGGTAAAAACTATAAACATTCTTCTGCAGAAATCTATGATAAATATATGGGAGAAATTGTAGACCATAAGAGAATGCCTGATATTCTTTCAGATGATATGGGAAATGATTGTTGGTTTGCAAAATTCGACACCTTCGAGCAAATGGAAGAATTCAAGAATTATCTTTCTGAACTAAAATAAAAGCCACTAATAAGCACACAACATATGAATGATAACTGTCTAGAGTAAAAATCTAGGCAGTTTTTTAAATTAAAATAAACGCGCCATTTATTCTCTTTCTAAAAATAGATACAATCTTTTCTAATGAAGTAGTTGTATATTTTCTTCAGCAAAAGTTGATTTGCCAATTCTTCTTGCCTCCCTCAATTAAAATAGCTTTTTCCCGTTTGATTTGTTTTTCTATTCTAAAAGTTTGCCGTATATTTTTCTTTTAAAAATCATAACTCACACCTCTTAACTGCATTTACGCACTTTAATTACACATAGATTATTGCAATTACGCAGCATTGAGAAGAAAATAAGGAAAGCAAAAAAAATGAATGATGAGGCTAGATAAGGACAATATGAAAAGCGCCATAAAAAGGATTAAAGTGTCAAATTTATGGCGTATTATTTATCTTTTTTGGAAAATATATCTATCGCGCGCTATTGTGATTTTTTTACTTATTATAAATAAAATCGAATGCGTCTACTAAGAAATATCTCCAAGCAATTTCGTTATGATTATATTCTTCAATAAATTGATAACGATATTTATCTTTACCAAAATGCTTCTCTAAATATGGAACATAAGCATTGTTGTAACTACTTAGATATTTTTCTAATTCGTCGCGATTTCCTCCACCTATATACATTTTAGGAAGATTATCTTTATAAATTTTCTCATAAGCTTCTTGGTTAAAGAAACCAAGCGCAGGACTTAACGAAATCGCATATTTAAAGAAATCAGAATGTACTAATGAAGTATAGAAAGAAGCAATTCCTCCCATAGAAGAACCTAAAACTCCTACATCATTAAAATCAATTTGATATTTCTTATAAACTTCTTCAAATAATTCTTCAAAAATGAATTTATTAAATGAAGTTAATCGACCATGATGATGTACAGGATTATCAGCATATCGAGGATTAATTTTACCAAATGTTGGTTCAACCATTAATTCTTTTTCTCTATAATATGTCGCATTATCTACTGAAACTACGATGTAGTTCTTTTTTGTTTTTTCTTGGACTTTATTTAAAACTACATCAAGTTGCCAAGAACCATAAGGATCGCCTTTTGTATATTTACCTACACCATTTTTTGAGAATAAATTTTGTCCATCATACCCAAGAATCAAAGAATAAGGCTTAGATTTATCATAAGTTAAAGTATAAACATATGCACGTAGATAATATTTTCTAAAATTCAATGTTTTACTTCTAAAAGATAAAGTTTCAATCTTACCGGTCTTTCTCTTGCCATGTAAATAAAACTTAACATTAAGATACTCTTTACTAGGAGTATAATTAAACATTAAATCCGGAGTAAATTCATTTAAATATATAGGTAAAGAAGATAACTTACCTTGCTTAATAATTAAGCGATCATATTTATCTAAATCGACTTTAAAATAAGATTCTACTCCATGATTATATGGATGGAATTTAGTTGCAAGAAGAGTCTTTTTAGTCTTCTCACCTTCTTTATAGAAAGTGATTTTAAAAGGCTCATCTAAAGAATTATTTAGTACATATAAATCTTTATAACGCATTATTATCTCCATTTCTAAGTTCAAAAAGAATATCTCTAAGTTCTGCTGCTCTTTCAAAGTCTAATGATTTTGCAGCTTCTTTCATTTCTTTTTCAATATCCTTAATGTACATTTCTCTTTCTGAACGAGTTAGTTTACCAGATTTAGGTAGTTTATCAGATGCT
>DEWM01000090.1 GCA_002363635.1 Caryophanales bacterium UBA3210
TCATAAGTATAAGAAAAAGGACGATTCAATGTAGAAACGTTGTATTCAATTAGAACACTTAAAATCTGCATATGAGTCATCCTTTCTTAATATCTATAATAGATTATACATTAATTAAAGACGGTTTTTAATAATATCACGAATTTCTTTTGCTGCTCTTTTAACATCATCATTCATAACGTTGTACTGATATTCTGGAGCTAAATCAATTTCACTTCTTGCTTTAGAAAGTCTAGCGCGAACTATTTCTTCAGGTTCAGTTCTTCTTCCTCTAATTCTTGCTTCTAATTCTTCCATTGATGGTGGGAGAAGGAAAATAGAAACTACTCTATCATCATCTTGGAATTTTTCTAAGACTTGTTTTGCACCTTGAACTTCAATTTCAAGGAAGACATTTTTACCTTCATTTCTTAATGTTTCAACATATCTTCTAGGAGTTCCGTAATAGTTATCGACAAATTGAGCATGTTCTAAGAATTCTCCATCCTTAATGCCTTTTTCGAAAACTTGTTTTGATACGAAGAAATAATCTACACCTTCAACTTCCTTTTCTCTAGGGAGTCTAGTAGTCATAGAAATTGAATAACAAAGATTTAGAGATTTATCATTAAATACTAGTTTTCTTACAGTGCCTTTACCAACACCTGAAGGACCAGAAAGAACAATTAATAAACCTTTTTTTGCCATACATTATCACTCCTATTTAACATATATTGTTAATATTTTAATCACATATTTTATAATTTAAAAGCAAAATTGCGTTTTTTATTATTTTTATTGAAAATAGGTTTATTTTTTAGGAGTTTTGTACAAAATATGGTAATATTTTATAGGTGAAAACTTATGGCAATATCAAATTTTACATTAAATCGTATCTTTAACGAATATCACGATCGCTTAATTAATACAAAAATCAGTAAGATAGTTAAAATCTCTGAATATGATTTTTCTTTCTTCTTATTTTCTAATAAACAAGAAAGCTTAATCATCTCTTTAGAACCTATCCATCCTTACTTAGTTATCTCTTCTTCATATTTTAAAGTAATTCAGGAAACTACTCCTTTCATTGCAAATATTAAGAAGTATTTTGAAGGTGGAACTATTTTAAATTTTGAAAAATTACCTAACGATAGAGTAATGATTTTTACTATTAAGAAACTAACACCTACTTACCAAACGCTCATTTCTAAATTAGTCATCTATCTTATTCCACATATGACTAATGCAATTATTACTGATGAAAATGATGTAATTATTGATGTAATGAGAAAATCTGCTTCTCTTGAAGATAAAAATCCACTTTTAAGAGGAGTTAAATTTAGATTTGAAGAATCTGAAAATAAAGATATTACTTTAGAAGATGATATTGAATCAATTAGAACTAAAATTGGTAATACAACTTATCAAGATATTCTTAAACGTGTTAATGATGGGGAAAATATTAAAGATATCATCAATGAAGGTTTATCTTCTAAAACATATTATGCATATAAGAATGATATCTTATCTCTACCTTTAAAATATCAAGAATGCCAAGAAATTGATTTAGAATCTCTTTCTAAAATCTACGAAGAAAAAGCAGAGACAAAATTTAAAAAAGATCATTTCGATTTAGTTTTTAAAACTGTCGAACATAAATTAAAAGGTTTAAGAAAAAAACTTATTAATTTAGATAAAGATGTTAAAAAGAACCAAATTAGAAGTGATTATGTAGAAATTGGTAATCTTCTTTTTATGGGACAAGATTTATATGTCAAAGGATCTTCTTCTATTAATATCGAAGGAGTAGAAATTAAACTTGATCCTACATTAGATTTAAATGCAAATGCAAAAAAATATTTCAAACTATATCAAAAATCTAAAACTGCATTAGTAGAACTTGAAAAACAAAAAGAATTAACTCGTGAAAAAGTTGAATTCTTTGAACAAATTGATTCTCAACTTCCTTTTGCAACTGTTGAAGATATGGATGATATTATTGAAGAACTTAAAAATGAAGGCTATATCAAAGATACTGCAAAAAAGAAACCTAACAACAAAAAGAAACAGCCTAAAGTTTATAATCCTCATTATATAACTGCTTCAACAGGAGAAAAGATTGGCTTTGGTTTATCTTCATATCAAAATGAATATTTAACATTCACTTTAGCAAGAAAGAATCATTATTTTTTACACGTTAAAGATACTCCAGGTCCTCATGTAGTTATCTTTTCTGACAATCCTTCTAAAGAGGCTATTCTTCTTGCCTCTGAAAGCGCACTATATTTTGCCTCTTTACATGGAGGAGAAATATATTTACTCGATGTTAAAGATGTTAAAAAGATTCCAGGAAAACGTGGAAAAGTTTCTTTCACAAATTATGATGTAATCTCTCTTGATCACATTCGTGAAGAAAGTATTGAATTATTTAAAAATGCAAAATAAAAGACTCATTTGAGTCTTTTTTCATTCTATATAAGTATCAATCCAACTATTTAAAGTACCTGTATAACCAATTTCATAACGAACAATATTTCCATTTTCTATAAGTAAAGTTATCGGTCTTTTAATTGAAATAAAACCATCTTTTGTACTAAAGAAATCCATTTCTTCTTTAGTATAATTTTTGAATTCTTTTATTTCTTCTTGAGTAACACTATCTTTATCCACTTTTGCGGCGTATAGCTTAAATTTCTTATTTTTCAAAATATATGGAATAGATTCTTCTTCAATCTTTTGACAATAAGAACAACTTTCTGAATATAAGAATGATAAGAAAGTATCTTTATTTTTTATTTTCTCTACAATATTTGATAATGTACTTTCAGTCCACTTTTCATCTTCATTTTTTTCAATAATTACTTTATGATCTGGTATTTCATAATTAACTCTATTGCAAGATACAAGTGAAAAAACAGTAAAGAAGCATAAGATACTACTTTTTATTAACTTCTTCATTAAGGAAGTTTTCTCCTTTGATAGTTTCAAAAGTCGCTAAACGATAGAAGTCTTGTTGTCTTGCTGCTTCATAGGTAACGATTGCAACAGAATTTGATAAGTTTAAGCTTCTTGCATTAATTACCATTGGAATACGTGCTAAGTGATCTTCATGTCCTCTTAAGATATCGTGGTCAATACCTGTTGATTCTCTTCCAAACATAAAATAATAATCTTTAGAAGGATTTGAATAATCATATGCAGTATATGGAGTAGTCGCGTATCTAGTAATATAGAAAATTTCTGCATCTTTATTCTTTTCATAGAATTCTTCTACATTTTCATAAACTGTGATATCTACATCATCAATATAATCCATAGAGGCTCTTAAGACTGATTTATCTTCAATATCAAATCCTAATGGTTTGATTAAGTGTAATCTTCCTCCTAACGCCATAGTAGTACGGATAATATTACCTGTATTTTGAGGTATTTCTGGTTGGTATAAAACAATATTAATCATATAATCTCCTAATATGCACTTAGTTCATCTTCAAAATCTTCTACCCAAGATTGGATTTCCAAGTAATTTAAATAGCTTATTTCTTCATACAGTTTTTCTACTGCAGTACGAATGAATTTTAAGCAGCTTTCAACTTCTTTTAAATCATACATATAAACAGTCTCGGTACAAACATCAAAAATCTCAAGATTAATTGAGTACTGATCTATTATCTCCTGTTTATTCTTTCTTTTTTCTACAACTAAAGTTGCAAAATCTTCAAAGTCAAATTTAACTACTTGATTGACATGAGTTGTCTTTTTTTGTTCCCACATAGAATCTCCCTCCTAATCTATAATGAGCTTTTGAATTTAAATTTTATTTCATCCTTATATGCTTCGATAATTAAATAAGTTCCATCACTTCCATCCCTAGGTCTAGATGTTGAACCAGGATTAACAAAATAATAACCATTAACTTCTTCTAGTTTATGGATATGAGTATGGCCATATAAATATACTTTACAGTCATGTTCTTTAAGAAACTCAATATTTCCTCTTCCATGAATATGTCCATGTTCACACCATATTTTACCATATGGAGTTTCGATAGTTCTATATAAAGGATAATCTATAAAATAATCACAATTTCCTTTAACAGAAATAAATGAATCCATCATATATTCTGGTAAACACGAATCTCCCAAGTGAATATATACATCACAATCAGGATTATCGAATCTGATTTTTTCTAAAATATCTATATCTCCATGAGAATCACTTACTACACAAATTTTCATATATTATTCCATAAAATAAGCCGCAAATTAATGCGGCTAATAATTAATCTTCATCTTCGATATCTTTTTGTTCTGGATTTGAATAGTCAACAACTGTATATCTTGCTTTCTTTTGAGTATCTTTTCCTTCACATGCCATATCGATTAATGTCTTGGCTTTTCTTACCGCTAGAGGTGTTCTAACTTTTACGACTAATGGTACCATTGCAAATCTCTTTTTAGATGATGCATCTCTTTGATGGTAAATAGCAGAGTCTACTGAAAGAGGATCTAACGCTAAATAAACTTTAAGTCCTTTACCTGCGACAACAACTTTACCAATAATATCGTAACCATGTCTAAATGTTTCACATGATTTTGTTCTTCTTGCTTTAACTTTGCGGAAAGATAAGAATTCATTCTTAATTTCTGAATATTGTTCTCTTAAGACTTCACCAGCATCATATAAACGTTGTTCAAATGTTTTGCCTGGATATTTTTCTTTTAAAGAAATCTTTTCAACTTCTTCAGAACCTTCTTCGCTTTCTTCTTCCTCTTCGCCTTCAGAATCTTCTTCATCATTTAATTCTTCAACAGGAGTAGGAATGATTTCAACATCTTCATTTTCTTCTAAAGGTGCTGTTTCTTCATCAAGTTCTTCTACTGGTTCTGGAAGTTCTTCTTTTAAAGGTTCTTCTACCGGTGCTTCTTCTACTTTAGCCTCTACTGGTGTTTCTTCTACTACTGGTTCTAAAGTAGGAGCAGTTTCAACTACTGGAGAAGGTTTTTCTACAGCAGGAGCTTTTCTAACTGGTTTATTTACAACTGGAGATTTTACTTCATAAATACCATCTAAAGTTGGTTCATCTGGTACTTCTAATTCTTTTCCATCAAGTTCAACAAGTAAAACTTTTCCACGATGTCCATTTCTTTCAACAACATATAATTCTCCTAGTACTAAATCTGGAAGAACTAATTCTAATGGTGTTTCATCTTTTACACCATTTGGTCTTTTTTCATCTGCCATATGGAATCTCCTTTTTTAAATTATAATTAATGTTTTTATTATATAAGTCTATATCCTTAATTATTATTATATTTGTAAAAATCTAAATAAACAATACCAAGAGGGGAGTTTTTATACAAAATCCCCCACATTTTTCTTATTTTTTATAGTTTTATTAAAACTCTATAATATACATTTCATAGGAAATGGTATACTATTTTTATAGGGGTCTATCATATGAATAAACAGAAGAAATTTAAATTCTATTTTTCTCTAGTACTATTTTCATTACTTGGTCAAATTTCATGGGTAATAGAAAATATGTATTTTAACGTCTTTATTACAGAAGAATTCTCTGCAAGTGCAAGTGATGTTGCATTAATGGTTTCTGCTTCTGCAATAGTTGCCACTCTTACCACTTTATTAATTGGTTCTTTATCTGACAAAATAGGTAAAAGAAAAATTTTTATTTGGCTTGGTTATATAGCTTGGGGTTTATCAATTTGTGCCTTTGCACTTCTAAATGTAGAAAACTTAAGTAAGCTTGTAGGCTCAACTACTAGTGCATGTGCTTTAGGTATTGGTTTAACTATTGTCGGTGACTGTGTAATGACATTATTTGGTTCTACTTCTAACGATGCTTGTTTTAATGCTTGGTTAACTGATTCTACCGATAATTCTAATCGTGGAAAAATTGAAGGTATTAATTCAATGATGCCATTAGTGGCAATTTTAATTGTCTTTGGTTTCCTTGCTTCTTTTGCTAAACATGGTTCATGGTGGTTACTATATTTAATCATTGGTATATTAACAATGTTCACCGGTTTTATTGGTCTATTTGTTATTGATGAAAGCAATGTTAAGTCCTCGAAAGATGAAAAATATTTTAAAAGAATTATATTCGGATTTAAGATTTCTTCAATTAAAGAAAATAAAACTCTATATTTAACTTATTTATCATTTTGTATTATGGGTATTGCTACTCAAATTTATATGACTTATTTAATTACATATCTAAAAGTCTATGTACCTGGAACTACTTTAGGTTTTGATACTTATGTTCTTGTTATGGCTCCTGCAATAATAATTGCTGCTATAGCAACCTTCTTCTACTCAAGACTTTATGATAAATATCATTTTAAAAAAGCTATTGTTCCTGCATTAGGACTTGTTTTGAGCGGCTTAGTACTTCTATCATTTACTTTCTTAACTACTAATATTGTTTTAATTTTCTTTGGAGCGGTTTTCTTGTTATCTGGTTATTTATGCTCTACTGCAGTATTCAACGCTAAAATGAGAGACTTAACTCCTGAAGATAAAGTTGGATCATTCCAAGGCATTAAAATGTTCGCGCAAGTTCTTTTGCCAATGTTAATTGGTCCTTGGATTGGTGCAGCAGCAGTTTCTGGCAACTTCTCTTACAACATTGAAAATGTTCTAGTACCAGAATCTTATGCTTATACTCCTTCTCCTGCAATATTTATTGCAGCAACTATTGTAATAATATTATGTATTATTTCTTTAATACCTCTATTTAAAAGTGATAAAAGTTGCTCTTTTCTAAAGAATAATGCTGATATAAAATTAAAAACACAAGGCAATAAAAATGAATAAGAAAAAGCAAAGACAAATTTTAACTTTAGATGATAAACCTTTAGCAAAGGTTCCTTTAAAAGAATATCCTCGTCCTCAATTTGTAAGAGATTCTTACATTTGTTTTAATGGTGAATGGGATTTTGAAATCTCTTCTTATTGTGGTTTACCTACTAAATATAACCGTAAAATTATCGTTCCTTTTGTTCCTGAAAGTTTATTATCTGGAGTTAATACTTATATTAATAAAGGTGAATTTATTTTCTATAGAAAAAAATTTAATTTATCTAAGAAATTCGTTAAAGATTTAGTCTTTTTACACATTGATGCTTCTGACCAATTTACTGACGTTTATATTAATGGTCATCACGTTGCGTCTCACTCAGAAGGTTATTTACCTTTAACTAGTGAAATTCACTCATTTATTAAATACAAAGATAACGAACTAGTTATTAGAGTTAGAGATGATTTATCAAAAGTTATTCCATATGGCAAACAAAGTGAAAAGAGTCACGGCATGTGGTACACCAAATTCACTGGCATTTGGAAATCTGTTTGGCTTGAATCTGTTAACATTAAACATTTTGAAAATCTTCAAATTCGTACAAATTTAGAAGCAGTTAGAATTAGATCAAATGGTATTGGAGATAATAAAAAAGTTATTATTCATACAGAAGAGGGAGATATCATTAACGATTTTGATGAAGATATTACTATTAAACTTCCTCATCCTCATTTATGGTCTCCTGACGATCCATATCTATATAATTTTGAATTAATTTCAGATACTGACCACGTTAAATCTTATTTTGCATTAAGAACTATTGAAGTGGATAAAAACGATAATTCTAGAATTCTATTTAATGGTAAACCTATCTTCTTCCACGGCTTACTTGATCAAGGTTACTGGCCTGATGGAATCGTTACTCCAAAAAGCTACAAATATTTTGAAAAAGAAATTAAAGAATTAAAGGCTTTAGGTTTTAATACTCTACGTAAACATATTAAAGTTGAACCTTTATATTTCTATTATTTATGCGATAAACTTGGAATGTTTGTTTTCCAAGACATGGTTAATAATAATAAATATAGTATTTTTAAGCATGGTATCCCTCCAGTAGTCTTTGAAAAAATTCATAAAAAGAACTTTGGTAAGCATGATAATCGTGCCTATAGACAGGCTTTTGCAAAGAGTATGGAAGGTACAGTTTCGTTACTATCCAACTCACCTTGTGTAGTATATTACACAATCTTTAATGAAGGATGGGGGCAAACTCATCCTAACAGTTTCTATGAATATATGAAGCAGCTAAATTTAGGTCCTCTAGTCGACTCTACTTCTGGATGGTATTTCGCAGATAAAAGTGATGTTTATTCTTACCACATTTATTTTAGAAAACTTAAACTATATAAAGAAAAAGATATCCGTCCAAAACTCATTTCTGAATTTGGAGGATATGTCTATAAAATTCCAGAGCATTCTTTTAATCTTTATAAGACTTTTGGATATAAGATTTTTAAAACTCAAGAAGAGTTCCAAAAAGGATTTAAAGATTTATATATGAACGAAGTTATTCCTTTAATTGACCAAGGATTACAAGGAGCGATATATACACAAGTAAGTGATGTTGAAGATGAAACAAACGGTCTATTTACTTACGATAGAAAAGTATTAAAAGTTAACAAAAAAGATTGCTTAGACATCAAAAAAACTATTGACTCTAAAATTGGTCAATAGCCTTTTTTCATAAATTATTTAACTTTTTTGATATATCTTACACCTTTAGTAGTTAACCAAGTTCTTACCTGTTCAATTTCTTCTTCTGAAGCGAATTGTTGCTTTTCTAATGTATATCCTTGTGCTTTTGCTACAAGTAAGAACATATAATCATTTGTTTCGATTACTTTGAAGAGTGTTTCATAAGAGAAAGACATTGTGTTATTTCCCTTCTTTTTAAGTTCTTCATTTTCTTTTTCATCTACTCTTCCATATTCAAATTCGATTACATCTTTTTTGAATGTGAATTCATAGTAAATTTTATCGAAATAATCTTCTCCACTTCTAATTACTTTTTTAATGCCATTTTGGTACATGACAAATAAAAGAATTGGGAAGATTACAAACATTGCTCCGAATATTGCAAGCATTGTCCAATTCTGCGCAACGAGAGATAAGATAATACCTATTAAGATTACTGCTTGGAGTAATGCACTTGACATTAAATTTCTTGTAACCATTGCTTTATTCATTGATACAAATCCGTCTTTACTAAATACTGTTTTATTTACAACTTTTTCCATATTTGTTCATCCTTTGCCTTTTTCTTCTTTATTATTACATAAATAAAGGGATGATTTAACAACATTTGTTTCAAATCGTTGAAATATCTTTTTCTAAAGTGGTAAACTTGAGCCAGTATATATAGATTTATCTATATAAAATTATAATAGGAGGCACAAATGGGCGTTAAAATTGTAGAAACCAGTTTACGTGACGGTCATCAGTCTTTATTTGCAACTCGTATGACAACAGAAGAAGTTGTTAATGTTGCAAAAGAGTTAGACGACGCTGGTTATTACGCTTTAGAAGTTTGGGGTGGTGCAACATTTGATTCTTGTTTAAGATTCTTGAATGAAGATCCATGGGAAAGACTTCGCGAAGTAAGAAAAGTATGTAAAAAAACTAAATTACAAATGCTTTTCAGAGGACAAAACATTCTAGGCTATCGTCACTATTCAGACGATGTAGTCGATATGTTTGTCAAAAAGTCTATTGAAAACGGTATTGACATCATTAGAGTATTCGATGCTTTAAACGATATTAGAAACCTTCAACAGGCTGTTAAATCATGTAAGAAATATGGAGGACATTGCCAAATTGCTCTTTCTTACACAACTTCTCCAGTTCACACAGTTGAATACTATGTAGAACTTGCAAAGAAAGTTGAAGAACTTGGCGCAGATTCTTTATGCATTAAAGATATGGCAGGTGTCTTATTACCTGAAGATGCTAAAAAGCTATTCAAAGAATTAAAGAAAAATACTTCTTTACCTCTTGAATTACATTCTCACTGCACTGCTGGTGTTTGTGAAATGACATATAAGGCTGCTATCGAAGCAGGATGCGATATCATCGATACTGCATTATCACCATTATCAAATGGTACTTCTCAGCCATCAACTCAGGCATTCAATTATGTTTTCAAAGGAACTAAATATGATCCTAAGTTAGACAATGATTGCTTAAATGCTGGTGCTGCTAAGTTAACAAAGATCAAAGATAAGTATTTAGCAAATGGTTTATTAAACCCTAAATCATTATCTGTAAATCCTAACATTTTAAAATATCAAGTTCCTGGCGGAATGCTCTCTAACTTAATCAAACAGTTAACAGATCAAAATGCTATGGATAAATATGAAGATGTATTGAAGGAAATTCCTAACGTTAGAAAAGACTTAGGTTATCCACCTCTAGTTACACCTTTATCACAAATGGTTGGTACTCAAGCTGTTCTTAACGTCATCACAGGTGAACGTTATAAAATGGTACCAAAAGAAATCAAAGCTTATTTACTCGGCCAGTATGGTGCTGCACCAGCTCCAATCACTCTTGATCAAGCTATCGTTGATAGAATCAGAGCAGGTGAAGAAGTCATCACATGTAGACCAGCAGATTTATTAAAACCAGAATTTGAAACTTTAAAAGAAAAATACAAAGATGTTGCTAAGAGCGATGAAGACGTCTTATCAATTGCTCTATTCGAAGCTAACGCTATTGCATTTATCAAAAAGAGAGATTCAGTTGAACAGCCAAAAGTTGAAGAAGATGAAGTTGAAGAATTCAACGTTGTCTTAGGAGGTAACTAATGGAATCATTATTAATCATTCTCGCTAATGTTGATAAATCAACAGCAATGGATCCAGGAACAGGAGCAATCTTCTCATTAGTCGCAATTCTTCTAGTATTTGCAATTCTTGGAATTATCATCGGTATCACAACATTAGTATTCAAACTTACTGGATTATTTGAAATGAAGAAACAAATTGAAGCTAAGGCAAATGCTCTTAATAACAACACTACTGTTTCTGAAGCTAAATCAAATGAACCAGTTGAAATCAAAGATGACGATATGATGGCAGCAGTTCTTGTTGCAACAATTGACTACAGAAAAGAAATTAACAAAGATGTCAGAGTCGTCAGTGTTAAAGAAGTAAAATAAGGAGATTTAATAAAATGAAAAAATACAGAGTTAAAGTAAACGGTAAAGTTTACGAAGTTGAATTAGAAGCAGTTGAAGAAGTCAAAGGTTCTATCGAAGCACCTAAGGCTGCTGCTCCAGTTGCTGCTGCACCTGCTGCAGGCGACCAGAACATTCTTGCTCCAATCGGTGGCAAAGTTCTTGATATCAAAGTTAAAGTTGGCGACAAAGTTAACAAAGGTGACACAGTCGTTATCATCGAAGCTATGAAACTTGAAAACGAAGTTAAATCAGCTTTCTCGGGTACAGTTAAAGACGTTAAAGTTACTAAAGGCGCAATGGTACAAAATAAAGACGTTCTTATCGTCTTAGGCTAATATGAACTTTTGGGATACAATCGTTGACTTCTTAGGAACAACAGGTATTGTAAACTTCTTCACTGGCAACGGATGGATGAACTTAATCATGATTTTGATTGGTTGTGTCTTCCTCTATCTTGCTATTAAGAAAGATTACGAACCATACTTATTAATTCCTATTGCAGTCGGTATGATTCTTGTTAATATCGCACCAAACATCTACGCTGATTACAATATGTATAACGAAGCTCACGAAGTCATCGGTACATATTCTTCAATTAACGCTGTTCCACTTGCTCAAAGAGGATTACTTGGCGTTCTCCACTTAGGTGTTGAAGCAGAATTATATCCATGTTTAATCTTTATCGGTATTGGCGCAACTACCGATTTCGGTCCATTAATTTCTAATAAGAAAACTATGTTACTCGGCGGAGCTGCTCAAATTGGTATCTTTGCTGCATTCCTTGGCGCTCTTGCTTTAGGTAACGGTGGTTTAGGACTTGTTGATTTCACTGTTGGTGATGCTGCAGGTATTGGTATCATCGGTGGTGCTGACGGACCTACTGCTATCTTAGTTTCTAACGCATTAGCACAATCAAAATATACTGCAGGTATTGCTTTAGCAGCATACTCATATATGGCTTTAGTTCCAGTTATCTTCCCTCCAATTATCAAATTGGTAACAACTAAAAAGGAAAGACAAATTAAGATGGAACAAGCTAGAGAAGCAACAAAGACTGAAAGAATTCTCTTCCCAATCATTGTTACATTAGTTTGCTGTATCTTAGTTCCTTCATGTGCACCATTAATTGGTTGCTTAATGCTTGGTAACTTAATTAAGGAATCTGGTGTAGTACCAAACTTAGTTAATACTGCTGCAAACGCATTATTATATTCTTGTACAATCTTACTTGGTTTATCAGTAGGTGCTACTGCACTTGGTACAACATTCTTACAACTTGGTACATTAATGATTTTCGGTTTAGGTATTATCGCATTTATTGTCGCTGCAATATTCGGTTTACTCGGTGGAAAACTTATGTGTTACTTAACTAAGGGTAAAGTTAACCCTATGATTGGTGCAGCAGGTGTTTCAGCAGTTCCTATGGCAGCACGTGTTGTTCACAAGATTGGACAAGAAGAAGATCCAGACAACTTCCTCTTAATGCATGCAATGGGTCCTAACGTCGCTGGTGTTATTGGTTCTGCTATTGCGGCAGGTATCCTTCTCTCATTCATTGGTTAATAATGAAATTTAACATTATTGAACTAGAAGAAGTCGATTCAACAAATAAATATGCAAAAGATAACATCGAAGAATTAAATAACTTCGATGTTATTTTTACAAAAAGACAAACTTCTGGTAGAGGTAGAATGGGCAGAGTCTGGGAAGCTGACAATAAAAGTTTAGCCTTTTCTATCGTTATTAAAGATTCTAAATTATTAAACGACTTCGAAAGTCTTTCAATTATAAGCGCTGCAGCCGTTTTTAGGGCTCTAAGCACAAAATGTGATAAAGTATCTATCAAATGGCCAAACGACGTTTATATCGGCTCTAAAAAGGTTTGTGGAATACTTTCTGAAGGTATTTCTTACGATAAACTTGTTGGTATTATTGATGGAATTGGAATTAACGTTAATAATTCTTCTCTTCCTTTAGATACTGCGACATCTTTATTTATGGAAACAGGTAAAGAATATAATATTAAAGATATCTTATTTTCTGTTTTAAATAATTTTGATGATTTAATTACTAAACATTTTAATGGCAACAATGAATATTTAGATATCATCAATGAAAATAATTATTTATTTGGCAAAACAGCTTATGCTGAAATAAACAAACAGAAAAAACTAGTTAAAATCTATAACGTTCTTCCAAATAACCATTTAGTCATTGAATATGATGGCAACAAAAAAGAGATTTCTACTGGAGAAATCTCATTTCATCTTAATGATTAAATTGTGCGTTATATAATTCGTAATAGAATCCATGTTTTTCAAGGAGCTCTTCGTGAGTTCCTTTTTCTATTACATTACCTTTATTCATAACTAAGATTAAATCCGAGTTAACGATTGTGGATAATCTATGTGCTACTACAAAGCTTGTCTTTCCTTTCATAACTGCTTGGAAAGCATCTTGAATCTTCATTTCAGTTCTTGTATCAATTGATGAAGTTGCTTCGTCTAAAATTAATAGAGGTGGATTTACTAGCATTAATCTTGCAACACATAATAGCTGCTTTTGGCCTTGAGATAACGCTCCATCATCTTTGATGATTGTATCTAAGCCTTTTTCCATTTGTGAAACAAAGTGCCAACAATGAGCATCTTTTAGTGCTTTTATAATCTCTTCATCTGTCGCATCTTGTTTAGCAATTAACATATTGTCTCTTACACTTGCAGTCATTAACCAAGTTTCTTGAAGTACCATACCATAATTATTTCTTAAATTATGTCTAGAGATATCTCTTATATCTACTCCATCAACTTTAATTGATCCTTTATTTACGTCATAGAATCTCATTAATAAGTTAATTAATGTAGTTTTTCCACATCCCGTTGGGCCAACGATTGCTACATGTGTTCCATGTGGGATTTCTAAATTTAAATCTGTAATTAATGTTTGGCCTTCTTCATATGCAAAATCTGCATGTTCAATAGTTAATGTGTCGACTTTTTCTATTTCTTTTGTATATTTTGGATCTTCTTCTTTTTGTTCTAATAAGTCAAAGACTCTTGAAGAGGAAGCAATGGCATTTTGTAATTCTGCAACAACACCTGTAATTTCATTGAATGGTTTTGCATATTGGTTTACATAGCTTAAAAATGAAGCGATGATACCAACAGTAATAATGCCTCTAATTGCAAGTAAAGAGCATGTTAAAGTAACACTTGCATAAATAAATGAAAGCATTAATCTTGATGATGGATTAACTAAAGATGAATAGAAGTTTGCTTTAGTTGAAACTTTTTCTAACTTGTTATTAATTACATCAAACTGTTCAACCATTTGGTTTTCTTGGTTAAATGCTTCTACTACTTTTTGTGAAGTAAATATTTCTTCTATAAATGCTGTTTCTTCTCCCCTTGCCTGTGATTGACGTAAGAAGTGTTTATATGTCTTCTTTGTAATGAATTTAGCAATGACAATTGATAATGGTGTTAATA
>DEWM01000001.1 GCA_002363635.1 Caryophanales bacterium UBA3210
ATAGCGCCTTCGTAAACGTTACCTGTTGAGCCATCGATTGAGACGACATCATTTGATGTATAAACTTTGCCATTGATTGTAAGAGTTTTTGCTTCTTCATCAATGATTGCTGCTGAACAACCAGTGACACAGCATTTACCCATACCACGAGCGACAACAGCTGCGTGAGAAGTCATACCACCTCTCATTGTTAAGATAGCTTCTGAAGCGACCATACCAATGATATCTTCTGGTGATGTTTCTGCTCTAACTAAGACGACTTTTTCGCCGTTTGCGTGTCTTTCTTGAGCTTCTTCAGCTGTGAAAGCTAATTTACCTGTACCTGCACCTGGGCCAGCTGGTAAGCCTTTAGCAACTGGTGTGTGCTTATCTAAGTCTGATTTTACGAATGAAGGTAATAATAATTTATCGAATGAAACTGCATCGATTCTTAAAACTGCTTCATCTGTTGAGATTAAGCCTTCATCGACCATATCACATGCCATCTTTAATGCAGCTGCTGGAGTTCTCTTACCGTTACGTGTTTGTAAGAAGTATAATTTACCTTCTTCAACAGTGAATTCCATATCCTGCATATCATGGTAATGTTGTTCCATCATTGTGATAGTATCCATGAATTGTTTGTAAACGTCTGGCATTCTGTTGTGTAATTCAACGATATCTAATGGAGTTCTGATACCTGCAACAACGTCTTCACCTTGAGCGTTTGGTAAGTATTCTGCTGAAACTTTCTTTTCACCAGTTGCTGGGTTTCTTGAAAATGCAACACCAGTACCTGATTTATCACCCATGTTACCGAAAGCCATTGACTGAACGTTAACTGCTGTACCCCATGAATATGGAATTGAGTACTGCATTCTGTAAACGTTAGCACGTGGGTTATCCCATGATCTGAAAACAGCGAAAACTGCTTCTCTTAATTGAACGAATGGATCTGATGGGAATTCTTCGCCGAATACTGATTTGTAGTATTCTTTGTACTTTTTGACTAATTCTTTTAATTCTTCTGCTGTAACTTCGTAGTCGAATTTATAGCCTTTTTTTGCTTTGATTTCATCTAACATCTTATCCATTTCTGTTCTTGGATGTCCTTTTGCGATGTTAGTAAACATTAAGATGAAACGTCTGTATGAGTCATAAGCGAATCTTTCGTTGTTTGATTCTTTTGCTAAAACTTCAACAGTTTTGTCGTTTAAACCTAAGTTTAAGATTGTATCCATCATACCTGGCATAGAAACTCTAGCACCAGAACGGACTGAAACTAATAATGGTTTTGCATCTCCGCCGAATGTTTTACCTGTTGATTTTTCGATGCCGTGTACGTGTGCAACGATATCATCTAAAACTTCCTGTGGTAATGTTTTGCCATTTTCGTAGTAAAGATTACATGCTTCTGTAGTAATTGTGAAACCTTCTGGAATTGGAACACCAATGTGTGTCATTTCTGCAAGGCCAGCACCTTTACCACCTAAGAGTTCTTTACCAAGGCCGTATGCTTCTTCAAAAGCATAAACATATTTTTTTGGCATAATTTTCCTCCTGTGATAGTGGTTAACATTATATGTTAATCCCTTTTATGCTACCGGAAATATTTTATCATAGTACAGTAATAAATTAAAGAATTTTTTTATATGTGTTTTAGTAATAAAAATTAAAAAAGAACCGTTTAAGTGCGGTTCTTTATAAATATTGATAATAAATTATTATTATCTCTATACACTATAACATTTTTAAATGATTTACTTCTTCATCAGTAAGTTCTCGATATTCCCCTTCTTGAAGATCACCTAATGTCAAGAAAGCAAATTTTTCTCTATGCAATTCAATTACTTTATAACCAAAGTATTCAAACATTCTTTTTACTTGGTGATATTTACCTTGGTGAAGAGTGACTTTACAAACATTAGATTCTAATTGTTCAATTTTTGCAGGTAGAGTTAATTCGTCATCTAAGATAATTCCAGACTCAAATTCATTTTTAATCTTCATATCTACATCTTTATCTAGTGTAGCGATATAAACTTTATCTACGTGACGTTTAGGTGAAATTAACTTATGAGCAAAATCACCATCAGTTGTGATGAGAAGTAACCCTGTAGTATCTTTATCTAATCTACCGACAGGGAATAGTTTTAAATAGTTATATTCTGGGATTAATTCTAATACAGTATTTTGAAAATTATCTTCAGTTGCACATATATATCCCTTTGGTTTATTGAGCATGAAGTAATAATTTTCTTTGTATTCTATTACATCATCGTCGATTGATATTTCATCTACTAATGGATTAATGTTATCTTCAGGTTTTTTCGCAAAAACTCCATTAATTTTAATTCGCTTATCTTTAATGAATTTCTTTGCATCCTTTCGAGAGCCAAATCCTTGATTAGCGAGAAATTTATCTAATCGCATAGAATGATTTTCCTTCTTCACCAACGTGAAGTTTTTTGCAAATGAAGTTTGTTAAATAGTACATTCCGATTGCAAATAATACGCCAAGAAGTGCGCCAACGATTACGTCAAACATAAAGTGAACACCGATAAATACTCTTGAGAAAGCAATTACTAATGCAACTGGTAAAGTAATCCAACCGAGTTTCTTATTGTAGAGCATTATATAAACTGCGCAGTTAAATGATGAGAATGAATGTCCTGATGGGAATGAACCACCTGTTTTAATTTCTAAACCTGTATTTGTTAACCAAGCTTGAATTTGATCTGCAGTAACTTCACCTGCACCAATTTGACATGGTCTATCTCTAAAACCTAATAAGTTATAGCAAAGTTTTTTGAAAACGAAATCGTTTAGAACAAAACCTAATGCTAATGTGATTATTCCACCGATTGCAAACATTGAAATTCTTTTTTCTTTTAATCCATGGTAAATAAAGATACCAGAGAAGAATAAAATCCAGAAGACTCCTCCGCTTCCAAGTCTAGTGAAAACACCTAGAATCTGATTAACAATATTATTACCGTGCCAATTATTAAAAATGAAACTAGTAACTGCATTGTCGATATTTTGAATAAAGCTCATTAATTTTCCTCCTTATTTTCCGCAATATCTTGATTTTTAATGCTATTTTCAACGTTAGATGATTGAGTTGATGTAGAAACGCTAGACTCTTTTTTAGAAGATAATCTTTCCATAAAGAATGTAGCGATAAAACCAATGATTAATACAAGGATAGATAAGATAATCATCCACCACTGTAAATGATAAGATATATCAGTGTGAATAGAAGAAGTTGGATCAGGAATAATTTTTACGAATGTTAGATAATACATTGCAAATATTGATCCAATTGTTAAACCGATAACTGCGTAATTTGTTTCTGCATTGAATTTCTTTAAGAAGAATTTCATAACAAATGACATAATTATAAAACTTAATAAAACTCCTATAGCGACAGGAATTAAGTATAATACATCGTTCCAAAATCCGTTAGATTGATGACCTACTAATGCTGATTCTGCATCAGAAATAATAGCGATTAATGAACTGTAAATACCAAGAACCATTAATGACATACTTCCTGAAATGCCTGATACAACTAATGCAGAACCTGCAAAGAAACCACCTAACATTAAGTAGAACCATGTGCCAATATTTAAGTCGGTAATGCTAACTTCAAACATTCCTGATAAGAATGAAATCCCAATAACTACAGCAACTCCTATAATACAAATTATAAGGCTTTTACGAGAAAACTTATCTTTTACTTCACTAATCATTGATGGAATGCCACCGATAACTAGACCAACGAATAATGTAACTGTGATGACTGGAATATTAGATAGCCCGTATTTAATTGGCTTTGCTAAACCTAAAAAGCCAATGACTGCCCCAAGTAAAATTGGCAGTAAATATAAGAATGATGATTTGAATTGCTTATGAAGATTTGTAACGGAATCGATAATTCCTTGGTGAATCTTCGTTAAGATAGATACTGTACCAGCTGATAAGCCGGGGATGATCATTGCAATGCCTATTGCTGCGCCTTTAATCATTCTTATGAAAAAATTTCCAACTTTATTTTTCATAATTTTTAATCCCTCAAGTAAATTATACTAAATTTTGATTTAATTAAAAGTATTAATAATACTTTGAATATGTTAAAATAGTCACGCCGGAGGTAAATGTATGATATTAATTGTAGGTTTAGGAAATCCAGGACAAGAATATGCACATACTCGCCATAACATGGGCTTTGATGCTATTGATTATCTTATGGAACATAAAGTTGGAGAAGAAATAAATAAAGCAGGATTCAAAGGGTTATATTGTAAAGCAGCTTTTGGAGGACAGCAAGTTTTATTTTTAAAGCCACAAACATTTATGAACTTATCAGGTACATCAGTACAAGAAATTGTTAATTTCTATAAAATTGATGTAGATGATATTATTGTTCTATATGATGATATGGATTTAGAACCTGGTAGAATTAGATTACGTGCATCTGGTTCAGGAGGAGGACATAAAGGAATGGGAAACATTATCCAGTGCCTAGGAACTGATAAGATTAAACGTGTCAGAATTGGTATTGGTAAAGCACCTAGATCCGTTATTGACTTTGTTTTAGAAAAGCCAAGAGGCGAAGACAAAGAAAACATCGAAATTGCAATTGCTAAAGCTGCAGATGCAGTTGAAGATTATGTTGAAAACGGATTTGCTCATGCGATGAACCATTTCAACTAATTATGCTATCTATTTTAGATAAGATTAAAAATTATGAAATTGTTACCCACCTTGAAAATCAAGATGGGCATTTTGTGATTCAAGATACATTGGCGTTTTCTTTAACTATTTCTGCAGTTTTTGCGAAAAAACCTCAGAAAATTTTAATCAATTGTCCTAACTTATATTCTGCACAAGATATATATGAACATATTACTTCTGTTCTTGGTGAAGATGATGTTTTATTCTTTCCTCAAGATGAAATATTTAGAGTAGATGTAAATGCTTATTCTAGAGAAATGTTATCTCAAAGATTATATTGTATGCATGAATGCTTAAAAAATAATAACAAAATTATTATCACTCATTCTTCATCTTTAACTAGATATTTACCTGATCCAAAAGTTTTTGAGGAACATTGCATTAAGATTAAGGTAGGCAATGAATTTGATATTAAGAAATTAGTTAATACAATTACTAAACAAGGATATAAAAGAGTTAATAAAATTGATGGACCATTGCAGTTTGCTCAACGTGGCGATATCGTCGATGTATTTCCTATTAACGCTGATAGACCATATAGAATTGAATTTTTTGATGTTGAAGTAGAATCAATTAGACAATTTGATATTTCTTCTCAATTATCTGATAAAGAATTTGAAGAGATTTCTATATTACCAGCTTTAGATATTATTTTAACTGATGAAGAGAGAGAAAGACTTCCTATTGTATTACGTGAAGAAGCTAAAAAAGCTCAATTCCGTATTGGTGGAGATGAATATTATAAACTTTTAGATAGAACCAAAGACCTCATTGATAATATTAATGAGAATGGTTTTGACGAAAACTACTATAACCTATATCAATTATTAGTAACTAAGCCATTTGATATTATTGATTATGTTAAACCTGATTTGGCAATTGAATATGATTCAAAACAATGTAAAACTTCAATGGATTTACTTCTTTCTCAAATATATGATTATTTCTCTGAATTATATAAAGGTGGAATTTCTTTACCTTTATATAATCCTTATGAAAACTTAGATGATGCTTATTTGAAGTTTAATAAACTAATAAAAACTACTAAAGATTATTCTGGAGTAAACGATTTTGAATTACCTATTAGAGGTATTACTAAAGCAGCTTCTAATATTTTTAAAGCTATCGAAATGATTAAAGAATATAATGATGAAGGTAAAAAAGTTATCATCTGTTTGGATGAAACTCAATATGATTCTTTTAAACAATATCTAGATGAATATGAAATAAAATATGAAGAAATAAATCCTAATGATATTCCTAATGAAAACCTTGGGATTACACACGAAAAACTCATAGAAGGATTTGAGTTTTATCGAGAAAAACTCGTAATTTTATCACAGAGAGAAATATATGGATATAGGCCTAAAGTTACTAGATATTTACAGCGTTTTAAGAATGCGACAATATTAAAATCATATGACGAATTACAACCAGGGGATTATGTAGTACATGAAGAATGTGGTATTGGTTGTTTTGATTCTATTACTACTTTAACTGTTAGCGGCATGCATAAAGACTTCCTTAAAATTCAATATGCAGGAACTGGCGTATTATATGTTCCTCTTGAACAGTTTAAACTTGTTAGAAAATATGTTTCTAAAGAAGGTGCTGTTCCTAAAGTTAATAAACTTGGCGGCGGTGAATGGGAAAAGACAAAGAAGAAGATTAAAGAAAGAGTCAATCTTTTAGCAGATAGACTTATTAAACTTTACGCTGAAAGAAATGCTACCCCAGGATATGCTTTTAAGCCAGATGATGAATTCCAAGCAGCGTTTGAAAAAGCATTCCCTTATCCTTTAACAGAAGATCAACAAAAAGCAGTTGATGAAATTAAGAGAGATATGGAATCACCTCATCCAATGGATAGATTATTATGTGGGGATGTTGGCTTTGGTAAAACTGAAGTTGCTTTTAGAGCGGCTTTTAAGGCTATTTTAAGTGGCCAACAAGTTGCGCTTTTATGCCCTACTACTTTACTTGCAAGACAACATTATGAAAAAGCATTAGAAAGATTCTCTTTATTTGGAGTTAATGTATGTATGTTCTCTAGATTTGTTCCTCAAAGTCATCAGAACGAACAGATTAAACAAATTAAAGAAGGTAAAATCCATTTTATTATTGGTACACATAGAATCTTATCTAAAGAAATTGAAATTCCTAATCTAAAATTATTAATTATTGATGAAGAACAAAGATTTGGGGTTGAACATAAAGAAAAAATTAAAGAAATGAGTAAGAATATTGATGTTCTTACTTTAACTGCTACTCCAATCCCTAGAACTCTTCAAATGTCCTTACTTAACATTAGAAGCTTATCTCAATTACAAAGCGCTCCATCTAATAGAATGCCTATTCAAACATATGTTATTCCTCAAAGTGATGATGTAATTAAAGAAGCTATTGAAAAAGAATTAGCGAGAAAAGGCCAAGTTTTCTATTTACATAACATTACTTTCTCAACTGGTTCTACAGTTACTAAACTACAAAAACTTATTCCTAATGCAAGAATAGATGTAGTACATGGAAAGATGGATAAAGACGAAATTGAAGAAGTAATGGCAAAGTTCTATGCTGGTGAAATTGATATTTTAGTATGTACTTCAATTATTGAAACAGGGTTAGATATTAGTAATGCAAATACTATTCTAATCGAGAATGCTGATAACTTTGGTCTAGCACAGCTTTATCAAATTAAAGGTAGAGTAGGTAGATCAAATAGAATTGCATATGCATATTTGATGTATAACGATAAAAAAGAATTATCGGATGTTGCAAGAAAGAGATTAAAAGCAATTAAAGATTTTACTGAACTTGGTTCTGGATTTAAGATTGCCCAACGAGATTTAACTATTAGAGGTGCAGGAGATATCTTAGGACCTGAACAAGCTGGTTTCATTGATACTGTTGGTATTGATATGTATTTAAAACTTTTAAACGAAGTTGTAAAAGAAAAACAAGGTGAAGAATTACCTCAAGACAATATCAAAGTATCTAATATTCAAATGGATGCATATATTCCTAAGAAATACGCAGAAAATGATGGCGATAAACTTGAGATTTATCGAGAAATCCAAACAATTTCTACATTACCTAACTTAGAAATTTTTAAAGAAAAACTTAAAGATATCTATGGAAAACTACCTTCTGAAGTAGAACTCTTATTAAGAAAAAGAAAAATCGATATTCTCTCTTCATCTATCTATATTGAATCGATGGTTGAAGAAAATGGTGGCGCAACTGTTGTATTAACTCAAGAAGCTTCTAAATTAAATAGAATTGGTATTCTTCTTTTTGAAAACTTAGGAAGAAGTGCAAGTTATATTAGAGCAACTTTCGCTGATAGGAAAATTCGTTTAAGATTAAATAAGACAATGAATTATTTAGATCATTTAGAAAAAATGCTTCAAGCAATTAATGATTCATGTATGAATCTTGAAAGGGGTAATCAAAATGAGATTAGATAAATACTTAAAGGTTAGCAGAGTAATTAAACGTAGAACTATTGCTAAAGATATATTAGATTTAGGCTTTGTTAAATTAAATGATAAAGTTGCTAAACCATCTGCTGAAGTTAATGTTGGGGATATTATAGAACTTAAACTCGGCGATAGATTATATACAATAAGAGTTAAGGCAATAAAAGAATTCGCAAAAAAAGAGCAAGGCGGAGAAATGTATGAAATTATAGAGGACAAGACTATAATTTCATAGAATAAATTGAAAAGAAAAATATTCAATGTTAAGATATTAATATCTTAGGTGATTATATGAGCAAGATTCGTAGTAAAGCTGAAAATAGAACTATAAGCATAATCGCAATAATAATATTTGTTATTTCGATTGTTTTAGTTATAGCTTCAGTTATATGGATAATGAATCTATATAAAGAAAACGATAGATTAAATCATATTAAAGAAAACCTAGTTCGACAGATTGAAAATCAAAGTGAATATAAAGAACTCCACGAAGATCAATATTACACAGTATATGTTGAAGATGATTATGCTGTATTTAATGATACTCAAGGAGATCCATTAATTGTTTATTCAAAATAACTAGGGTTAAACCTAGTTTTTTTACGGAAAAAGTTTATGAATTTTAAATACAATAAAAAGGAAAAATACATTGTTGCAGTTTCAGGCGGGCCAGATTCTATGGCTCTTTTAAACATGCTTTATAATGATGGGTATACTAATTTAATTGTATGTCATGTTAACTATCATCGCCGTAAAGAATCTAATTATGAGCAAGAACAAGTAACAGCTTGGGCAATTAATCATAATTTAAAAATTGAAGTTTTAGACACTTCTAATATGCTTCCAAAAGGTAATTTCCAAGCATGGGCAAGAGATGCTAGATATAAATTCTTTAAGGATACATATATTAATGAGAATGCAAAAGGATTATTTATCGCACATAACTTAGATGATAACTTAGAAACATATTTGCTTCAGAAGAAAAAAGGCGGATTCTATCCTTATTACGGGTTAAAAGAAGAATCTATATATCTAAATATGTATGTATATCGTCCTTTGCTATCTATTAGAAAGAAAGATCTTTTAGAATATTGTAAAACCAATAATGTATTTTATAGTATAGATTCATCTAATTTAGAAAACCATTATTCTAGAAACATTATTCGTCATTCTATTGTAGAAAATATTTCTCAAGAAGATTTAGATAATTTACTTTTAGAGATTGCAAATAAAAATGAATATAACAACAAAATTAATAACAAGATTGATGAATTAGATAAAAATGGTATTAAATTATCCGATTTTTCGCTAGTTGACGATAAAGAAACTTTTATCTATTTGTATCTAATTAAAAATAGCGGACTTTTTTCGAGAAAACTAACACATTATTACGTAAAAGAGTGCCTAAATGTTATTAAAAGCAACAAACCAAATGCTCAGATTAAATTTAGTGATAACGTGTATCTAGTTAAATATTATGA
>DEWM01000091.1 GCA_002363635.1 Caryophanales bacterium UBA3210
TGTTAATGGTGCAACAAGATCAAAAGCATTTGAATTCACAGTTCCAGAACGTGAAAACGTTACTCAATATGATACTATCGCTGCTGCATTAGCTACATGTGATGGTGCAAATGCAAAAGATACTGCAGTAAGATTTGGCTTAAAGAACCAAGTTGTCGTTGTTGAAAAAGCTTCTTCTGGTGTAGTTGTCGCTGATGAATCAGCAGAATTCTACATTTACGATACAAATATTGCTAAGAACGTTGAAGTTGGTAATAAATTATCTATCACTGCAATTAGTGCATATCGTTATTATGGTTTACCAGAAGGTGTTACTCCAACATATGATATTGTTGATGATAACACAACAAATACAGTTAATACTGCAACAACACCTACAACAATCAAAGATTTAGTTAATAAATTAAATGCATATGCTGATGGCTTTGCACAACCTTCAGGTGAATTCGTTACAAAATATAAAGCAAACGCAAAAGTTGTAAAAACATCAACAGATAAGATTTTACTTGTCGATCCAACAGATAATACTAAGTTCTTACTTGGTTATGATGGATTTGATGGTGTTATGAAAGAATTAGCATCAGTTGCTGGTTTAACTCTTGATGTTGAATTCTCTGTATATGGTTTATGGAGAAATTACACAGGTTATGATTGTGGTAAAGTTGGTGATGTGAAATTTGGCAAACCAGAAAATGGTACAAGATTCTATTTCACAGGTAAAGCTCCTTCATTTAACTTTGCATCATTAACAGCAGAACAAAAAGTTACATTAATCCAAAATGCTTTAGTATCAAGTGTTGAAATTCCATCAAATGTTACAAAAGATACAGAAGTCACTTTACCATCTTTAGATGCAACTAAGTTCCCAGGTGTAACTGCTACTTGGTCATTAGCAGATGGTGCAGATTCAAATATCTTTACATTAGCAAATGGCAAATTAACAATTAAGCCAACTGAACAAGAAAGAAAAGCAACATTAAAATTAAATGTTGAATATGGCGCAGATACACCATTTACAAAAGATTTTGAAATTAAAGCAAGTTCTGTAAATGTTAAAAAAGTAGAAAATGTTGAAGCAGGCAAAACATATAAAGTTGGTATTGTTAATACTAACAAAGGTGAAGATATTTATTTCTTAACTGGTGCTATGGCTGGAACTTATGCAGGATCAACTACAAGTATTTCACAAAGTGCTGATTTTACAATTGAAGAAGTCACTGGTGGTTTTAATTTAGCTTCAACAGTTAGTGGTGTAAAATCATATGTTAACCTCTATAAACAAGAAGGAAAATCATATGTTGGAATTTATTTTGAAAAAACAGCAAGTTCAGTTTATACATGGGATGCTGCTACAAAGTCTGTAAAAACAGTTTACGACAATAAAGACCAATTTATTGGTACAAGTAATACTAATAAATATACTAATGTTGGTGCAGTCAAGAATGCTACAGATTACTTTGTTGTAAGTTTCTATACAGTTGAATAATCTAACAATAATTAAATAATAATAGTAGATACTCTTTTTAGGGTATCTACTTTATCTATCTTAAAGGAGTTATTATGAAAAATAAAAAATTTATCTTACCTCTCACACTTGCATTGATACTCCCATGCATTACTTCTTGTGGAGAGAATAGAAAAGAATTAGTTGCATTAGCAGAAGGTACATTACCTGCTTCTACTACATATTCATCTGATACTAAATTAATTTTCTCAGAATATTTTGAAGGTTCTGGTAGTGATGATAAAAATAGAGCTTTAGAAATTTACAATTTCAGCGATGAAACTGTTGATTTAAGTGAATATGAAATTTATTACTATACAAAAGCTGGTGCTAATACAATTAAACCAACTTCATCAGTTAAATTATCTGGTACATTAGAAGCAAAGAAGACTTTTGTTATTGTTTCTGATACTGCTACTACTGATTTATGGAATAAGGGTGATGCTTCTACAACAATTAAATTCCGTGGAAAGCAATCTTTAGGTCTTGCTCACAATGGTAAAGTTGTTGATGTTCTTGGCAATATCGGTAAAGTATTAGATTGGGGTAAAGACACTACATATGTTAGAAAAGTAGATCATTTAAATCCTGAAACATTAACTAATGATTCATTATCATGGGATTCATATTCTTGGATTGAATATGGTGTTGATAATATGAATTATTTAGGTAATGTTGATAACTCAGTTACACCTGAAGAATTACTTCTTGGCCCTCAAATTGACAATTCTTATTTCCAAAAAGATTTCTTAAAGTATGGAGATAACAATGTAGTTCTTGGTAATGGTGGTGCTATTTTATCAACATTAAGTTCTGCAGTAGATGGCGATACTGCTAAATTTAGTCATCCTAAAACTGTTAAATTAGGTGGTCAATCTGTTGCTTTATCTACTTATGTTAAGAGTGATAGCGTTAGATTTGAAGTTATCGATACAGCTGAATCATATTCTGGAAATATTCAAGAATATGGTTATGTTGCTAAAGAATTCACAGGTAAATTATTAAAGTCAGCAGAAGAAATTGCAGTCGTTTCTAATGTCGGTGGTAAAATTACTGAAACATATGGTCGTATGATGGGCTTTGTCTTTGTTCATAATGCATATGATGTTAAAGGTAATGACTATCGTGGAAAATGGATTTGCTCAAACTTCTTAACTACATTAAATGGTTATTCAGAAAAATGTAATACTGGTGATTTATCAGACGAATTAGTCTATAAAGATGTACCATATGCTTCATATTTCAATAACGCATTTGCATACGCTAAGAAAAATAAATTAGGTTTATTCTCTGATGAGGAACATAAAGAAATTGATCCATATTGGGATTATTCTTCTAATTCATATAACGGAAAAGAAATCGATTGGGAACAACTTGATAAAGTTGCTCAATTATAAGATTATTATCCATATAAGAACCTTGCAAAAGGTTCTTTTTTTATGTGATAATATATTGCAATATAAAGGAGTTTTATGACTGAGCAATTTAGAACTGGAAAATCAATCTTAGCTAGAAGAGTTATTGCATATATTATTGATTTTATCTTCTTTGGATTATTCTTTTTATTGATGAATATCTTTTTTAATTACACAGTTTTATTATCAGACTCTTATTTAAATCTTAAAAATCAATACAATACTATTTGTGTAGAAAGCAATTTGTATAATTACACTGACTTAGATAAAACTTCAGTTGACTTTGTTTATGGCGATGATAGGGATGAGGCTATTGAAAAGTTTTATATAAAATATCAAGGTAATGCTGATACATATTATAAGGCTAAAGATGCTTATATTGGTGAATTATTCTATAAAGATAGTGATGGTAAATATCAATTATTAGATGATTATAATCCTTCTACATATAATTCATTTTTAACTACTGAGATTAAAAATGCTTATTATAATGTTTTATTAGTTGATCCTACTTTTGCACAAGTTAGATTTGAATATAATTCTTATACTATTGCAGTAGCAGGTGCATCAATAGTAGTTCCTTATTTATTGTTATTCTATGTTCTACCATTAATTTTTAAACAAGGTCAAACACTTGGTTATAAAGTAATGGGATTAAGCGTTTATATGCCACGTAAGAAGGAAATGATTAGCGAAGGTAAATTTGCCTTACGTTTCTTAATTCTTACGTTAGGATACGTTATTTTCTTTATTCCAAATATTGTTTCGGTTGTATTAATGATGGCGACTAAAGATAGTAAAACTATTCACGATATGGTTGTGGATTCTCAAGTAATATATATCGTTGATGAAGAAGGTAATGGTAAGAATGGATTTAAACTTGAATCATTAAGAAATATAGGTCAGAAAAAGGGCAAAAAGGAGAACAAAAATGCAGATTAATAATAATTTATCAACTAGTTATTCAACTCCTTCTATTTTTAAGCGTTTAAGTGCAGCGTTAATTGATGTAATTATAGTAATTGCACTTATGGTTCTTTGTTATTTTGCAGTAGGAGATCCTATTTTAAAGAATGCTACTTCTTATACTTCTGATGTTCAAGAATATAGAGTAGCATTACTTGAAACTCGTTTATATGCTATTTCTGATACAGGATATAGAACTTTAAACGAAAGTGAATATGAAGATGCATTAGAATTCTATTATTATACATATTTACCTACTATAAAGAATGAAACTCAGTTAGGAGAGGATTATACTCTTGCTAAGAAAGAATCAGGCTTATTTACTGAAACTGATGGCAAATATGAAAAGAAAGCTGATGTTTCTAACGCTAAATATACTGAATTCTATACTACTTATTATGAAAAAGGTATTATGCACATTAATGAAGATACTACTATAAATACTATTGCTCGACGTGTGGCTTTCTATACATACACTGAATTTGGTATATCTTTATTTGTTAGTGTATTTATTACATATTTTGTTTTCCCAGTTTTCGTTTTAAAAAATGGTAAAACTATTGGTAAATTAGCGCTTAATATTTCTTTAGTTGATGCTAGAGATGATATTAGATTAAATAAGAAGAGAATTGCTTTAAGACAATCATCATTCATTATTATTGAACTTGCTTTATCTATATTTACTTTATTAATACCTCTATTTATTTCTATTACAATGGCAGTTTATAACAAGAAGAATCAAGCTTTACATGATTTCTTCGCAGTGTCTAGAGTTATTGATGATAAGAATAAGGTTCTATATTCAACTAAAGAAGAATTAGAAACTGCTAGAGAAAAAGAAAATGCTCCTGCTTTTAAAGACGGAGTTGCAGACGATTAATAAGGAGAATATTATGGCAAACAAAGAAAGACCTATTTTTATTGCGGTAGCAGGTGGATCTGCTTCTGGTAAGACTACAGTTGTTGAAGAAATTGCTTCATCATTTGGACCAAATGAAGTAGTTATTTTAAAGCATGATGATTATTATAAAGATCAGTCTAATTTATCTTTAGAAGAAAGAAAAAAGACTAACTATGATCATCCTGCATCTTTAGAAAATGATTTATTATATAAACATTTAAAAGCTTTACGTAATTGGGAGGCTATTGATAAACCTTCATATGATTATGTAACTCATAATAGAAGAAGAGAGACAACTAGAGTAGAACCTGCTCAAGTTATTATCTTAGATGGTATTTTAGCACTTGAAGATGCTAGAATTAGAAAACTTGCCGATATTAAGGTCTTTGTTGAATGCGATGAAGATTTAAGATTGATCAGACGTATTAGAAGAGATATGGTCGAAAGAGGCAGAGATTTTGAAGGAATCATTGAACAATACTTAGCAACAGTTAAACCAATGTATCATTCATTTGTTTCTCCTACTAAGAGATATGCCGACTTAATTATCCCTAACGATTTCTCTCACAGCGTCGCGACAGACTTATTAATTGAAAAAGTTAAATCAATTTTAAAAAAATAGAAGATTATAGTTGCAATTGCTCATTTAATATTTTATTATAATTGAGCAATGGACCCTTAGCTCAGCTGGTAGAGCAACTGACTCTTAATCA
>DEWM01000123.1 GCA_002363635.1 Caryophanales bacterium UBA3210
ATTTATTCTTCTTTTAATAGACCAGTTTCTAAAGAAGAATTTGAATTAGTTTATGGTAAAAAGATTAATACAAGTCATAAGATTAAACCATATACTATGGATACTACAATTGGAGAATTAAGAAAATCATTCCTTGGAAGTATCGTTTTTGGAATTGCTGAAAAAGAAGTTAAAAAACGTGCATCAGAAGAAATGAGAGATATGATTGTTGGATCTTATAACATGACTCCAATTAGATCCTCATCTATGGCAGGCTTTGAACTTACTAGAGAAAATGTCGAAGGAATTCTAGATATTTTCTCATGGCACGTCTTTAGAGGATTAAAAAAATTATTAAAGAAAGATTCAAAATCAAAGAAAGAAAAAAAAGAATGCAAATAAAAAATAACCATATTAAACTTATTATTTTTGATTTAGATGGAACATTACTTGATTCTTGTTCTATCTGGAAAAAAATCGACGTCAATTTTTTTGGAAAAAGACATATTGATTATCCTTCCACTTATGGGGCAACTATTGCCCATATGGGGCTAGACCAAACTGCTAGATACACAAAAGCTACATTTAATTTAAAAGAATCTATTGAAGAGATAAAAAAAGAATGGATGGATGAAGCTCGTCATATGTATGAAGACGAAATTTTACTTAAAGATGGAGTTAGAGAATTCGTAGATAAATGTCATGAAGAAGGTTTACCAATGGTAGTTGCAACTGCCTGTGATGAATCTTGTTATTTACCTTGCTTAAAAAGAAATGGTATATATGATGATTTTAAGAACATTTTTGATACTCGTAATTATCCTTCTGGTAAACAAGATCCTAGAATCTATTTAGATATTGCAAAAAAATACAATTTATCTCCAAATGAGATTGTTGTTTTTGAAGATATTGTTGTTGCCTTAAATACTGCAAAAAAAGCAGGATTTAATACTGTAGCAGTATATGAAGAAACTGCTTCAAAAGTGGATGACAACATTAAACATGAATTAAGTGATTTATACATTAATTCATTTTATGAATTATTAAATTAGAAAATGTACTATTTTAATATTCTGTGTGCTAGAATTATTCTGTATGTAAAGGAGACATATTATATATGAAAAAACCTGTTTTATTAGTCATTATGGACGGTGTTGGTTTCTCTAAAACTGGACTTGGAGATGCTGTTAGCCTCGCTAATACTCCAACATTAGATGACATGTTAAAAACTTACCCAAACACAAGATTAAAAGCTCATGGACCTGCTGTTGGTTTACCATCAGATGATGACATGGGTAACTCTGAAGTTGGTCACAATGCATTAGGCTGTGGTCAAATCTATTCTCAGGGTGCAAAACTTGTTAATGAATCAATTTCTTCAGGTAAAATGTTTGAATCAGAAGCTTGGAAAGAAGAAATTGAAAATGTAAAAAAACACAATTCAACATTACATTTTTTAGGCTTACTTTCAGATGGTAATGTCCACTCAAATATTTCTCACTTATTTGCAATGATCAAAGAAGCAAAGAAAGAAGGAGTTAAGAAAGTTAGAGTTCACATTCTTCTTGATGGCCGTGATGTTCCAGCAACTTCAGCTTTAATTTATGTTGATGAACTTGAAAACTTAATTAAAGAATTAAATGGTGCAGATTTCGATATCAAGATTGCTTCTGGTGGTGGACGTATGAAAATTACTATGGACCGTTACCAAGCAAACTGGAAGATGGTTGAAGATGGATGGCACGCACATGTTCTTGGCGATGCTAAACCATATGCATCTGCAAAAGAAGCTATTGAAGACTATCGTAAAACTTTAGGTGTTATTGACCAAGATTTACCATCATTTGTTATTGTAGAAAATGGTGAACCAGTAGGTAAGATTGTTGATAACGATTCAGTTATCTTATTCAACTTCCGTGGCGATAGAGCTATTGAAATTTCTATGGCTTTCGATGAAAAAGACTTCGATAAATTTGATAGAGTTGTCTATCCAAATGTTTGCTATGCTGGCTTACTCCAATATGATGGAGACCTCAAATTACCAAAGAGATTCTTAGTTAACCCACCAGAAATCAGACATACATTAACAGAACTCATGGTTGAACATGGTGTTAATGAATATGCTATTTCAGAAACTCAAAAATATGGTCACGTAACATATTTCTGGAATGGTAATAAATCTGGTAAGTTCTCAGAAGAACTCGAAACATATAAAGAAATTCCTTCAGACAACGTTTCATTTGATGAAAGACCTTGGATGAAGTGTGCAGAAATTACTGATGAATTATTAATTCAGTTAAAATCTCACAAATTTGATTTCTTAAGAGTTAACTTCCCAAACGGCGATATGGTTGGTCATACAGGTAACTTAGATGCAACTATCTGCTCAATGGAAGCTTTAGACTTAGCATTAACTAGACTTAGAAAAGCATGTAAAGAACTTGGCTATACTATGATTGTTACAGCAGATCATGGTAACGCTGATGAAATGCTTGAAAAGAATAAGAAGGGTGAAATTCAAGTTAGAACTGCTCACTCATTAAACCCAGTACCATTCATTATTGTTGATGATGATAATAAATATGAAATTGCTGAAGGTAACTTTGGTCTTGCTAACGTTGCACCAACAGTTGCAAAAATCTTTGGCTTTGATATCCCTGAATGCTGGGAAAAACCAATTATTAAATAATTATTTAATTAATTTTTAATCCTACTAGAAATAGTAGGATTTTTTCATTCTCATATATTAGTATTTATAGTAAAATAGATTTAGATATTGGGAGAAAAAAATGGGTATAGAATTAATTATCTTAGGCATAGCATTTATTTTAGCAGGCATTGCTACTATCTTTGTGCTAGGAATTAAAAGAAAGAATTCTTTAGCGCTTACTAGTAATAACGTACCTAAATGGATTTTATTTTCTATTTTAACAATTATAGGAATAGTGATTTTAGTTTACGGAATTACTCAGCTAGTATAAAAAAGAATATTCTTATTAATATGATAGCTTAATATGATAAATCATATTAGTAGGAATTTTTTAATTCTTCCTTTCTTTAAGAAAGAAGTATCGATATAATGGATACGAGGTAAAAAATATGCAAAAAGAACTTATTATGGTCCGCTTTGGTGAATTATCAACCAAAGGTAAAAATAAAATGACATTCATCAATAAACTTGGTGAAAATATCCGTCACGCATTAAAATCTTTTGAAAACTTAAAAATTGAAGTTAAAAGAGATCACATTTATATTCACTTACATGGTGAAGATTATGATGCAGTTGCTTCACGTTTAAAAGATGTTTCTGGCTTATTATCATTTTCATTAGTTTATAAAGTTGAAAATGACATTGAAAAGATGAAAGAGGCTACTTTAAAACTTTTAGAAGAAGAAGGCAAACATACTTTCAAGATGAAAGCAAAAAGAGCAGATAAAGTCTTCCCAATGGTTTCTGACGATATTAATAGAGCAATCGCTGGATATGTTTTAAAGAATTCTTCTTATAAAGTTGATGTTCATAATCCAGATGTTACTGTTTCTTTAACAGTTAGAAAAGATGAAACATATATCTACGTTAACCAAGTAATGGGTGCAGGAGGATATCCTTTAGGCATCGCTGGTAAAGGTATGATGATGATGAGTGGAGGTATTGATTCTCCAGTTGCTTGTTATATGATGATGAAAAGAGGCGTTAAAATGGAATGTATCCACTTTGCAGCACCTCCATATACTAACCAAGCAGTTATTACTAAAATCACAGATTTATTAAAAGTCTTATCAAGATATCAAGGCCAAGTTAGGTTATTTGTTGTTCCATTTACTAAATTACAACTTGAAATCTATAGAGCTGCTCATGAAGAATACGCAATTACTATCATGAGAAGAATGATGTATAGAATTGCTTCTAAAGTTGCAGAAAGAGAAAAATGCTTAGTAATCGCTAATGGTGAATCTATTGGCCAAGTTGCTTCTCAAACATTAAAATCAATGAAGGAAATTGAAAATGTTGCAACTTTACCAGTCATTAGACCACTTGCTTGTGCAGATAAGCTTGATATTATTAAAAAAGCTCAAGATATTGGTACATATGATATTTCAATTAGACCATTTGAAGACTGCTGTACAATCTTTGATCCAAAGAATCCTACAACTGCTCCTCAAGCAGAAAAGATTCAAAGAATTGAAGCAAGTTTTGATTGGCAAAGCTTAGTTGACGAATGCTGTGAAAATCTTGAAGTCATTAAAGTTGATGAAGATTATAACGAATTAAAAGAAGAAGGGGTAGACGAGTTCTTATAATTATGGCAAACAAAAAGAATCGAGTAAGAAATTTAAAAGACATTGAAAAATATGAAATTGAAAAGCCTAAAGAATATAAGGTTACAACAAAACATGTAATCATTATGGTTTTAGCCCTTTTAGCGCTTTGTTTAATTATTGCTTGTTCTTTATGCATTGCAAATACAAATAAATATTCATCTTGGCAAAAAACTACTGCTAGTATGTTAAAAGATTCAACTTACAATACTAAAACAGGTGAATATGATAATGAATTATATTTCTTTTATGAAACTAAAGAATATAAAATATCATATTCAACCAATTACTCATATGGTAAAGCAAAAGAAACTAAATGGGTTTATGTAGATCCTCAAATTATTAAAAATACTTCTGAAAATAAAATTGATTCAGTTTTACTTGAAGGTACAGATCAATATATTGTTTATAATTATCTACGTATTCCTTCTATGGTAGTTCTTGGTGTAGTACTTGGAGGAGCTTTAGCTTCTGGAGTGTATTACGGATATATAGTTTATCAATCAAAAAGTGCTGCTAAGAAAGTTGAAGAAGAATTAAAGAATAATCAAGATGCTAAAAAATAGCATCTTTTTTTATACGTAAATTCAAAAGTATAAAAAAAGAGATATACCGAAGTATATCTCTAATTCATCAAATTATGAAACTTATTTTGCTAATGCTTTTTTAGCTGTTTCGACTAATTGTGCGAAACCTTTTTCATCAGTAATTGCCATTTCTGATAACATCTTTCTGTTAACGTTGATGCCTGCTAATTTTAAGCCGTGCATTAATGTTGAATAGTTGATGTCGAATTTTCTAACTGCAGCGTTGATTCTAACAATCCATAATTTTCTGTAGTCAGATTTTCTTGTTCTTCTTGATACATAAGCATAGTGAAGTGAGTGTAATACCTGTTCATTAGCTGTCTTGTATAAAGCGTGTTTTGAACCAAAGTAACCTTTAGCTTGTTTTAAAACTTTCTTTCTTCTTGCGTGTGTAACTGTTCCACCTTTAACTCTCATGGTACTTTCTCCTTCCTATTACTTTGAAATTAAGAATCTTACTCTCTTGTAATCTTGTTTTGAGAGAGTGTTTGGCATTCTTAAGTGTCTCTTTTGTTTTGTTGACTTATTGTGTGATAAGTGTGATACGTGTGAATGGAAAATTTTGACTTTACCTGAGCCAGTAACTTTCATTCTTTTCATTAAAGCACGTTTTGATTTCATTTTTGGCATGATTTTGTTCCTCCTATTTCTTAAACTTTGATGCTAAAACGGCAGTCAAGAGCTTGCCATCGAGGTTTGGTTTCTTTTCGACAATGCAGTTTTCTGCACAAGCCTCGATGAAGCGATTCATTACTTCATCACCTACTTCAGTATGTGATAACTGTCTTCCTCTGAATCTTAAGACAACTCTAATTTTGTCACCTGATAATAAATATTTATTAGCAAGTTTTGCTTTTGTTTCTAAGTCGTGCTGTCCGATTACTGGAGTTAATTGTACTTCCTTAACTTCAATTTCTTTAGCTCTTTGATTTTTCTTCATCTCTTTTTCTTTTTTCTGCTTATCAAACTTGTATTTACCATAGTTTAAGATTTTGCATACTGGTGGGTTTGCTTCTTTTGTGATGCAAACTAAGTCGAGAGAATAAGTTTGAGCGACCTGGATAGCTTTAAGTCTAGGCATGACACCGAGCTGTTCACCATCAGGACCAATAACTCTTACTGTCTGAAATGGAATTCTTTCGTTGATCAAATCGTCGTTCTTATTTTTTGGATTTGGTCTTTGGTTTGGTTGTACGTAGTTAATAATGAATCCTCCTGTAGAAATAAAAATGGGTTACAGAATCCTGCACCCATTAATTAGTCATATATAAGGTAAGTGACTGATTACCAACTTGATTAAATCAGGTCTGGTGAGAAACGGGTGTTTCTTCTTTCCACAAATTTATTTGCATAGTTATAATACTAGTTACATTTATGTAAGTCAACTATTTTTCTAAAATAATTAATTTTCTTATATATAAAGATATATAGACGAGTAACTTTATAACTTACTGCATAGATATTTTATATAAAATGATGGTAAAAACAAATAAAAAAATTAATATTTCTTAATTAATTATATTAATTAATAACTTGTATCATAGAAATGTATTTAGTATTGTCAAAAAGTTTACTCAATGATAAAATAGTTGTGTCTAGAAGGTCATTATGCGTTTCCTACATTTTGTTTTCGGGAATCGTTTCCATCACTGTGGTGTTGAAGGCCGTCACATTAAGTTAGGCGGAATCCTAAAGCAGTGAAATGATGCCCACTTAGTAAGGATAGGAATATCCTTAGGCTTTCTGGACATTTTATTATGTTTAGGAGAAATATACATGAAAAACATCGATTCATTATCTATTGCAGCTATTAGATCAACTGCGATTGACACAATCAACAAAGCAAAATCTGGTCACCCAGGTATGGCACTTGGAAGTGCTCCAATTTTATATACATTATATACTAGACATTTAGTATCAGATCCTGCTAACCCAAAATGGTTCAACAGAGATAGATTTGTTCTAAGTGCTGGACATGCATCTGCTTTACTTTACACAATGCTCCACGTAGCAGGATTTAAAGTAGGAATGGATGATTTAAAGCAATTTAGACAATTAAATTCAATTACTCCAGGTCACCCAGAAGTTGGATTAACTCCAGGTGTTGATGCTTCAGCAGGTCCTTTAGGACAAGGTATTGCTCAGGCTGTAGGTCTAGCAATGGCAGAAGAATTCTTAAGAGCATCATATCCAGATGGTAATAGACTTGTTAACCACTACACATATGCTTTATGTGGTGATGGATGTTTAGAAGAAGGTATTTCACAAGAAGCAATTTCTTTTGCAGGTCGTCAAAAATTAGGAAAATTAATTTTATTCTATGATTCAAATAAAGTTACTCTTGATGGTTCATTAGAAATGTCCTTCCATGAAGATGTTAAAAAGAGATTTGAAGCTTCAGAATGGAATGTTTACGAAGTAGAAGATGGAAACGATGTTGAAGCAATTGATAAAGCAATTATCAAAGCTAAAAAATCTTCAGATAAACCAAATTTAATTATTGTTCATACAGTCATTGGTTATGGTTCAATTAACCAAGGTTTAAATAAAGTTCACGGCGCTCCACTTGGAGGAGAAGATGGCAAACATGCTAAAGAAGTTTATGGATATGACTATCCAGATTTCACAATTCCAGAAGAAGTTTATGATAACTTCAAGAAAACATTTGCAGCTCGTGGTCACAAAGCATTTGTTGAATGGAATGAAGAAACAAACTTATATTCCGCAAGACACCCAGAAGAATATGCTAAATTCTTATCAGTATTAAATAACAATATTTCTTCATATATTTATGATGAAATTCCTCATTTTGAAGCAGGATTTAGTGATGCAACAAGAAATACATCAGGACAAATTTTAAATTTAGTTCACAAGAATGTATTTAACTTAATTGGTGGTTCTGCTGATGTTGCAGGTTCAGTTAAGACTGCAATTAAAGGTGGAGTTGATTTTACTCCAACAACAAGAAATGGTAGAAACGTTAACTTCGGTATTAGAGAATTTGCAATGGCTGCTATCCAAAATGGTATGTTATTACATGGCGGCGTTAGAACATATGTAGGTTCATTCTTAGTATTCGTTGATTATTTCAAAGCTGCAGTAAGAATGGCATGCTTAAGTCATTTACCAGCAATATATTTATTATCACATGATTCACTAGCAGTTGGTGAAGATGGTCCAACACATCAGCCAGTTGAACAACTTGCTATGTTAAGATCAATTCCTGGAATGTATGTATATAGACCATGTGATGCTAACGAAGTTGCTATTGCTTGGAAACAAGCTTTAGAATCAACTGATCATCCTACAGGTATTGTCTTATCAAGACAAAATCTTCCATTACAAGAAGGCTCAAGAAGCAAAGATGCTTTAAGAGGTGGTTACATTATTTCTAAAGAAAGAGGTAATGAACCAATGCTTACATTAATTGCTACAGGTTCAGAAGTTGCTTTAGCAGTTAAAGCTCAAGAACAATTATTAATGGAAGGCATTGATGTTAGAGTTGTTTCAATCCCTTGCCAAGAATTATTCTTAAAACAAGATGGTGCATACATCAAAGAAGTTTTAGGTAATGATTACTCACGTCGTATGGTAATTGAAATGCTATCACCATTTGGTTGGTACAGATTTGCTCCTCATGTAATGGGTGTAGAAACATTCGGTAAGAGTGCTCCTGCTAGCGACGTAATCAAAGACTTTGGCTTTACAGTTGAAGAAGTAGTTAGAAGAGTTAAAGATATTATCTAATTACCACGAAAAACGATAAAAAATAAGTACTTTAGAAAAATCTAAAGTACTTTTTTAAAAGTTAAAATTAATTAAGATTAAGTGGAATATTGTTTTCACGGATTTCGTGAATTAAATATTTAATACCATTAATTACTGAATATGTTGGGTCTGCTGCAATTCTTACTGAAACATTTAAGGCTGATTCTAATGAATCTCTCATACCTGCAAGAATGGAGAGGCCTCCAGTAATAACAATACCACCTTCGATAATATCAGAAGCAATTTCTGGAGGTGTTAATTCTAAACAGTCTGAAATGTCATCTACTAAAGGTTGGAGTAGAGGAGTAATTACTTGAGTAATTTCTGCTGTAGAAATAATGATTGAATGAGGTAAGGAGGTAACAATATCTTTACCTGTAACTTCAAGTAATCTATTTTCAGGGAATGCTTCTAAGGATGCAATCTTTAATTTAATATATTCTGCAGTCTTATCGCCGATGATAATGTGATGAGTTTTTCTAATGTGACGAGCGATTGCATCATCAATCTTTTTACCAGAGAATGATGAAGTTCTAAATAAGAACTGTGAATCACCTGCTAAAACGGAAATATCTGAGCAACCTCCACCTAATGTAATAACTAAATTACCTCTAGATGTACCTCCTGATAAAGAAGAAGAAAGTCCTGCTAAGAAAGATTCGCCTCTATATCCTACTCCATCAAAATGAAGGTTAGAAGCAATCTTTTTAAGTGCCATAATGTTTACTTCAGATACATCGGAAGGAGTAGAGGCAATTAATATTGATTTCTTTGGATTAATTTTTAATGTCTTAAAAATAGATTCAAGTAAATAAGTTAATGCAGTAACTGAAACAATATATCCTTTTTTAACTGGTCTAATTACTTCAGAGTCTTGGTTTTCTTTACCAGTCATCTTTAATGCCATATATCCAGTTGCAATTACTTTTTTATCTTTCTTTGATAAACAAATAACGTTTGGCTCGTTATAAACAATTCCTTTACTAGGAACATAAATTATTAAATTTGAAGAGCCTAAATCAATTCCAATATAATTCTTACTCATCTTTATTTCCCTCGTTGAGTCTTATTTTATCAAAATTAGATATAAATATCTATGTATTAGACATAGATTTTTACTAATTATTAATAATTAGGTATATATTTAATTTTTTTTGATATATAATTTTTTTGTTTAATAAAGGAGAAAATTTTAAATGTCAAAGAAAGTATTTTCACTAGACTTTGAAGGAAAGAAATTGAGCGTTGAATTAGGCGAAATTGCTAAACAAGCTGATGGTGCTGTTTTAGTACGTCTAAATGATACCGTGGTTCTTTCTACAGTTTGTGCTTCTGACGAACCTAAAGATGGAGACTTTTTCCCATTAACTGTTGGATATGAAGAAAAACAGTATGCAGTTGGAAAAATCCCAGGTAGTTTCTTAAGAAGAGAAGGTCGTCCAGGCGAACATGCGACCTTAACAGCACGTTTAATTGATAGACCAATTAGACCAATGTTTGCAGATGGTTTCAGAAATGAAGTCCAAATCGTTAACACAGTTATGTCAGTTGATCCAGATGCAACTCCAGAAATGGCAGCAATGTTTGGTTCATCTTTAGCTTTAGGTATTTCAGATATTCCATTTGATGGACCTATCGCAGGTGTATATGTTGGTAGAGTTGATGGCAAATTTGTTATTAACCCAACACAAGAAGAAAAAGAAAAATCAGATTTAAACTTAGCATTAGCAGGTACATCTGAAGCAATCAACATGGTTGAAGCAGGTGCTCAAGAATTATCTGAAGAAGAAATGTTAGATGCTTTAATGTTTGGTCATGAAGCAATCAAGAAATTATGTGCATTTGAAAAAGAAATTATCTTAGAAGTTGGTAAACCAAAGAGAGAAGTTTCTTTATACACAGTTTCAGAAGAAATCAGAAATGATGTAACTTCACGCGCTAAAGATAGATTAGTTGCAGCAGTTTCAATCGTTGATAAACTTGAAAGATATGAAGCAATTGATAAGATTAACAACGAAATCCGTGCTTCATATGAAGAAAAAGAATACAAGAATGAAAAGATCAAGAATCAGACAATGATGCAGGTCAATGACATTCTTGAACAATTAGTCGCTGACGAAGTTAGAAGATTAATTACAGTTGAAAAAATTAGACCTGACGGACGTAAGGTTGATGAAATTAGACCTTTAGATGCTCAGATTGACTTATTACCAAGAGTTCACGGTTCTGCTATGTTTACTCGTGGACAAACTCAGGTTATTTCAGTTACAACTCTTGGCCCTCTAGCAGATAAACAAATCATTGATAACTTATCAGCAGAAGACGAAAAGAGATTTATGCACCACTACAACTTCCCACCTTATTCAGTTGGTGAAATTGGTAGAATGGGTACACCAGGTAGAAGAGAAATCGGTCACGGTGCACTTGGTGAAAGAGCATTATCATACGTCATTCCTTCAGAAGAAGAATTCCCATACACAATTAGATGTGTTTCTGAAGTTGTTGAATCAAACGGTTCATCTTCACAAGCATCAATTTGTGCTTCAACAATGTCATTAATGGCAGCAGGTGTTCCAATCAAAGCTCCAGTAGCAGGTATTGCAATGGGCTTAATCACATCTGGTCCATTAGATGGTAAACATCCATATACAATTTTAACTGATATCCAAGGTATGGAAGATCACTACGGTGATATGGACTTTAAGGTTGCAGGTACAGACAATGGTATCACAGCTTTACAAATGGATATTAAGATTAAGGGTGTCACACGTGAAGTCTTAAAAGAAGCATTAGCACAAGCTCACAAAGCTAGAGCGGAAATTATGAAAGTAATTAAAGGCGCTATTGCTAAACCAAGAGAAGAAGTAGGCAAATACGCTCCTAAGATGGCAACTTTAACTATCCCAGTAGATAGAATTAAAGATGTTATTGGTTCACAAGGTAAAGTTATTAACGATATTATTGCAAAATG
>DEWM01000118.1:0-8247 GCA_002363635.1 Caryophanales bacterium UBA3210
GTGTTCCTTTTGTAGATGTTAAATAACCTCTACTCTTATCTTGTAGTAAACTTAAAGTAGATGCGTATGTAGAAGGTCTACCAATACCAAGTTCTTCCATTGTTTTAACAAGTTTAGCTTCATTAAAACGTGATGGTGGTGTAGTGAACTTTTGTTCTTTAATAATATCTTTAATGGTAACTTTTTGACCAAGTGTTAATGATGGTAATTTATTTTCACTAGCATCTTCTAATTGATATAACTTTGTATATCCATCAAAAACATTAACTACTCCTTCTGTCTTAAAGAAGATAGTAGAACCTTTTTTAGGTGAGAATTTAACTTGAGTAACTTCATCTACTTTAGGTGACATTAAAGATGCTAATGCTCTATTGTAGATTAATTTGTATAAGTTGTATTGTTCTTTTGTTAAATGTGACTTAATGGATTCTGGATCTAATTCTAAAGTTGTAGGTCTAATAGCTTCATGTGCGTCTTGAACTAGGCCTTTTGATTGTCTTGGGCCTATATAACCTACATATTCTTTACCATATTTCTTTTCGATGTAATTAACTGCAACTGCAGTAAATTCTGGAGACAAACGAATTGAGTCAGTTCTCATATAAGTAATTAAACCGACTGGTCCGTTTCCAACATCGATACCTTCATATAATTCTTGAGCAATCTTTGCAGTTTTACTTGTTGAATACTTATATTTATTGAAGGCTTCTTGTTGCATTGTTGAAGTAATTAGAGGTGGCTTTGATTGAGATGTTCTATTTCTAACATTTAATTGGACAACTTCAACTTCTTTACCAAGTTCAGTTGTAATGTTATTAACATCAACAATTGTGGATAATGTTAAATCCCCTTTTGTCCCATCATAACTTGCCTTCATTCCACCATCTAAATTTAAGCCTAAATACCAATATTCTTGAGGTACGAATGAATTAATTTCTTTTTCTCTATCTGTAATTAATTTTAAAGTGACAGATTGGACTCTACCTGCAGACTTCGCGCCAATCTTGCTCTTTAATAGACCTGATAATTTAAATCCCATGATTCTATCGATAATTCTTCTAGTTTCTTGAGATTGAACTAGTGACATATCTAAAGTTCTAGGATTTTCCATAGCTTTTGCAATAGCAGGTTTTGTAATTTCATGGAATTCAAGTCTAGGAGTAGTTTTTTCATCTAATCCTAATACTTCACATAAGTGCCAAGAAATAGCTTCACCTTCTCTATCAGGGTCGGTTGCAAGATATACTTTATCTGCTTTTGATGCAGCGTCTTTTAACTGTTTAATTAACGCTAACTTTGTCTTGTCGTTAATGTACTTTGGTTTAAAATCATTTTCAATATCGACACCAAGTCCACCTTTACCAGTAGTAGATAAGTCTCTAATATGACCTTTTGATGCCATAACTTCAAAATCACTACCTAAATATTTTTTTATTGTTTTACACTTTGTAGGAGATTCTACGATTACTAGATTCATAATGCACTCCTTTCTAACTTGCCTTTTAAAAATATAAGGGGTTTATATAGCCAAAGTCAAACGTTTTGAGACCAAATTTTTTCACCATTTTCCTTTATTATTAATAAGATAATAATAAGAATTTTAAAATTTTTTTATCAAATCCTCTCCTGAGGTTAAAAGAAAGGCACCATCTTTAATAATTTGATTGTTTATAGTGTCTTCCTCATTTAAAGGAGAAGGGACTACATAAATATCTTTTCCTTGATTTAACGCCCAATTAATCGACGCTAAACTTCCTGAATAATTTCTTACTTCAATTACTGCAACATTATCACTAATCCCAGTTATCAATCTATTACGAGATGAGAACTTTTCTTTTGGAACCGATGTATGAGGAGGATATTCAGAGATTACTAAGCCGTTTCTACATATCTCTTCATATAATTTGTAATTACTTTTTGGATAACATTCATCTATCCCTACCGGTAAAATTGCAATAGTCTTTAATCCATATTTTATTGCAGCCTCATGAGAAGCAGTATCTAGCCCTAATGCTAGGCCTGAACAAATAACTATATCTTTATCAAGTTTCGCAATTTCTTTAATTATCTTATCTACTGCATCTAAATAATATTTTGAAGTATTGCGAGAACCTACAAATGATATGATTCTTTTGTTTAATAAAGAAATATCTCCTTTGTAATATAAAATCCACGGTGAAAAAGTTACATCTTTAAATTTCAATGGATATTCCTTATCAATGAAAGTTATGTATTGTATATCATCAGAAATTACTTTTTCCGCCTCAACATAATCAATAGGTTCTTTATTCTTAATAGCTAAAGTTATTTCTTCCCAATTACCTTTATATTTATAACTAAAATATTTTATGATTTGATTTATTTCCATAAAAAAACTCCCTTCTAATTATCTATTAGGGAGTTTTCTAATTTTTTACTAATTATTTTTTAAAAAAGTGTAGTTTGTTCGTAACTTGCTTCTTTTACTGGTTTATATGAATAGCGATACAAGCCTTTAATAGGGCCATATTTTTTTAATAATTCCATATGTTCTTTTGTTGGATATCCTTTATGCTTTTTGATATTGTACTGAGGATATTTAGCGTCAATTTCCGCCATAATTCTATCTCTTGTTACTTTAGCAAGAATTGAAGCTGCAGCAATGCACATTGCTTTAGCATCACCTTTTACTAAATCTTCTTGAGGGATACCATCAAATTCAAGTAAAGGCATACAGTCAGTTAAAATATAATCTGGTTTTTCTTTTAGCCCTTGTATAGCAAGAGTCATACCTTTTCTTGATGCTTCATAGATATTAATTTCATCAATTTCTTCTGGGGAAATTGCAATAATTTTATAATCTAAAGCATGTTCAATAATTTCATCAAAAAGTAATTCTCTTTTCTTTTCAGTTAATTTTTTTGAATCATTAATTAATTCGTTTTTATAATCAGGAGGAAGAACGCAAGCAGCACAAACAACAGGACCACATAAAGGGCCTCTTCCAGCTTCGTCTGTACCTACAATTCTTTTATATCCTTTATTATATAAAGGTTGTTCGTAATCTAACATAATTCATCTAGGACAATTTTAGAAATCATCCCCTCCTTATATTCTTTTAAAATAAGTAATTCTGCACGGTCTAAATCAACCTCTCCACCATTAACAATTAAGCCTCTACGTTTGCCAACTGCTCTTAAAATTGCAGTGTTATCTACTAAGTCTTCTTCAGTTAAATCATAACGTTTCATAAAGTTATCTTTAGAACGATTTAATAATACTTTCATCAATTCTTCAAAAAGTTCAGAGACACCCAAATTTTCCACTTTCATCGCACCTGTTAAGGCTAAATTAATCGCGTATTTTTTATCTTCATAATGAGGTGGAAGAATACCTGGAGTATCAAGTAATTCTAATGTTTTATCCACTTTAATCCACTGTTGAGATCTAGTATGTCCTGGAGTATTCGCAACAGAAGCTTTAGTAGTTCTTGATAATTTATTAATTAATGTTGATTTACCAACATTAGGAATACCTAAGATCAAAGTTCTAATTGCTTGAGGTTTCATGCCTCTTTTTATGTATTTTTGTTGTCTTTCTTCACCAGCTTTTGCAATTCCTTTTTTGATTAAATTAATATCATTAGGATTATTTAAATCTGCAATAACTGTCATATAGCCTTTTTCTTTATAGTAATTTTCAAAAGGTTTTAATTCATTAATATCTACTAAATCTTTTTTAGAGAAGACTAAAAGTCTTTTCTTAGATGCTGTTAAGTTCTCTAAGAATGGGTTTTTAGATGATAAAGGAATACGTGAATCAACAACTTCCACGACAATATCGATGAGTTTTAATTTTTCTTCAATCTGACGCATTGCTTTTTGCATATGGCCAGGGTACCAATGTAATGATTTTTGTTGCATCGACTTTTCCTCCTTTAAATTCTCTTGTCTAATTTTCTTAATAATTCTACGTTAAATAAGTTATTTTGGATTGGAGTAATTGAAATATAACCATTTCTAATTGCCCCTAAATCTGTTGAAATATCATCGGTTTTTGGTAAATCTCTACGATTTATAAAATGGAATCCATCTGTTGTTTCTGCATAATATTTAAATCTAGTTCTAAATAGTTCAGTCATCCTAATTCCTCTATATCTACAGAAATCTGGATGTTGGAAATTAACGTTAATAATATAATCTGGAGACAATAAATTATTCTCTCCTACATAACGTAAAACTAAATCAGTTTCTTTTTCAATTTGATCAAAGAACATATCACTTCTACATGAGAAAGCAATTGAAGGTACTCCTCCTAAAGAAGCTTGAACACACGCTCCAATTGTTCCTGAATAAACTGTATCCATCCCCAAGTTATAGCCGTTATTACATCCAGAAACAATTAAATCAATATCATTAAAATACCCTAAAGCAAACTGTACACAATCTGCAGGAGTACCGTTTACTGTATAGAGATTTTCATCAAGTTTTTCCACTTCAATTTCTGCAAGTGTCATGCTTGTTGATTTTGCAGATTGATGAGTTTTTGGTGCAACTACAATTACTTCTCCATACTTAACTAATTCATTGCGTAATAAGTGTAATCCTCTAGAAGTATAACCATCATCATTTGTTAAAATAATTCGCATTATAGTTTCTCCTGTAAATATGAAACAAGCATTTTGGATGCGTTTGCTCTATGAGAAATCTTGTTTTTAATTTCTTCTCCTAATGTGGCAAAAGTCTCTTGATATCCATTTGGAACAAAGATTGGATCGTATCCAAAACCAGAAGTTCCTTGAGGCTTAAAGGCAATATTTCCTACGCATTCACCTTTAAAACATACTGGTTCTTTTTCATAATTAATTAATGTAATTGCACAGACAAATCTTGCAGTTCTTTCTTTACCTTCTAATAAGCGAATTACTTCCGCCCATTTTTGAGGATATGGAGTTTCTTCCCCTAAGAATCTAGCAGTCTTTACTCCTAAAATATCTGGTAAACTATCGACAATTAAGCCTGAATCATCTGCAATAACCACTTTATCAGTTAATTCAGCACAGGCTTTTGCTTTGATTAAAGAATTTTCTTCAAATGTCTTACCATTCTCATCAGGATTAACTACAATTCCTGCTTCTTTTAATGACATAATATGTAAATCTTTAAATTCTTTTAGAATTTCTTTATATTCTTCAATTTTATGTAAATTGTTACTTGCAATTACTATATCCATAATATTTCCTCGTATTTCGTTATAATTTTAGCATAAAGTCTGTTAAGAAAAAAATAAAAGCTCCCAAATAAATTGGAAGCTTCATTATTCTCAAATTAAAGAACTTCTTTAAGACGAGCGCTCTTACCTGATCTGTTACGGATGTAGAAGATCTTGTGTCTTCTGACTTTACCGTGTTTAACTACTTCGATTGAAGCAATTGATGGGGAGTTAACTGGGAATGTTCTTTCAACACCTACACCAGATGACATTTTTCTAACGATAAATGTTTCGCCAACTCCTGAGCCGCTGCGTGAGATGACTAAACCCTGGAATAATTGAATTCTGGATTTGCCGTTTTCTGTAATTTTAATGAATAATTTAATTGTGTCACCAGCTTTGAAATCAGGTAAATCTTTTCTGATTTGTGTGCTTGCGATTTGATTTACTAAATTAGTATTCATTTCTCTACGCTCCTTTCAAGTGATAGTCCTAACTTTCATTAGGCTTATTAATAATATCACTAGTGATTTTACCTTGCAACAATTTTTTTATTAAAACAATTTATTAATGTTAAGTAAAAGTGCTTGACAGTCATATTTTATCTATATATTATATATATGTTCGTTAAGGAGGACAAAAATATGTCAGTAAAAATCAGATTAACAAGAGTTGGACGTCACAATGATCCTATCTACAGAATCGTTGTTGCAGATTCAAGATTCGCAAGAGATGGCCGTTACATTGAACAAGTTGGTTACTTCAACCCAAATGCAAAAGGTAATGCACCAAAACTTACACTTGAAAACGAAAAGATCGTTGCTTGGTTAAACAAAGGTGCTCAACCTTCAGATACAGTTAAATCAATCTTATCTAAAGAAGGCATCATCAAAGCAGTTGCTGAAGCAAAAGCTAAAAAATCTAAATAATGGATTACATTGCAGCAATTCATAAATTCATTGATCCAATTGTTTCTAATGTAGAAGCAGTTGAAATCGAAGAATTACCAAACGATTCAAAGAAAGATCGTACTTTCAAAATTACTTGTGATGCAGAAGATACAGGTAGATTAATCGGTAAGCACGGCTCAACAGCTGAAGCTTTACGTGAAGCTCTCTCTATCGGTGGCAAAGCAAATAACGAAAGAGTACACATCAAATTTGCTTCACACGGTGAACAAGAAACAAGCCAAGTCGAACAAGCAAACGACTAACTAAAAATTAAGATGTGGAATAAACCACATCTTTTTTCTATAATTATTACAGGTGATATTATTATGAGTTATTTAAAATTAGGTACAATTATTAAAACTAGAGGTTTAAAAGGCGAAGTTAAAGTCTTCTCTACAACACATTTCGCAGAAGATAGATATCAAAAAGGAAATGTCGTTTATTTAGTAAATGAAAAACAAACAGTAGAAATTCCAGTACACGTCAGTAAATATAGTTTTTCTCAGGGATTTGACTATGTCACATTTGAAGAAATGCCTGATATTAATTTAGTAGAAAAATATCTTAAATATGATATTGTCATCAAAAAAGAAGAATCCCAAGAACTTGGTGAAGATATGTACTATTTTGATGATTTAAAAATGTGTTTAGTTTATGACCAAAATGGTAATGAAGTAGGTATTGTTACTGAAGTAGAAGAATTTACTTCTCGCGAAACTTTAAGAATCAAAAGAAAAGATAAACCTGATTTATTATTACCTTTTATTACAGATGTATTTATTACTAACGTCGATATTGAACACAAACGTATTGATGTTAAATTACTTGAAGGAATGTAGAAATGAAGATTACAATCTTAACTTTATTTCCTGAAATGTTTGCATCTTATTTAGATAATTCAATTATCAAAAGAGCAATTGCTAGAGGAAAAGTCGAATTTGAACTTGTTAATATTCGTGACTTCTCTTTAGATAAGAATCATCGTGTTGACGATTATCCTACAGGAGGAGGTGCTGGTCTTATTATGAGATGCCAGCCTGTTCTTGCTGCTTTAAAGAGCGTTAGAAACGAATCTTCATATGTTATGTTAACTTCTCCAAGGGGTAAGACTTACAATCAGCAGAAAGCTTTAGAACTATCAAAAAAAGATCATCTCATCTTTGTCTGCGGTCATTATGAAGGAATTGATGAACGTGTTAATAAATACGTTGATGAACTCGTTTCACTTGGTGATTTCATTATGACTGGTGGAGAAGTTCCAGTTATGGCAATTTCTGATTCAATTGTTCGATTACTAGATGGAGTAATTGCAAGTGAATCTATTGTTGATGAATCTTTTAACGACGGTTTACTTGAATATCCTCAATATACACTTCCATACGATTATGATGGAGATACTATTCCAGATATTCTTTTCTCAGGAAACCATGCTGCAATTGATAAATGGAGAAAAAAGCAAGCTTTAAAGCTTACTAAAGAATTCCGTCCCGATATGTTCTCTTCATACACTTTCTCTAAACAAGAATTAAAGTTATTAAAAGAACTTGAAAGTGACGAAATGCCTAAGTGGGAAAAAGACGCTTTAGAAAAAGGTCACAAATTTATAAAGAAATAAGCTTCACTTTGCGTGAAGCTTTTTTTTAAACAAAAGAGTGAAGTTTCCTTCACTCATATTTTTAAATTAGAATTTTGGCATTTTTCCACCAGGGAATGATTTGCCCATCATGCCACCTAATCCACCATTTTTCATTTGCTTCATCATAAGTTTCATTTGTTCATATTGTTTTAAAACCTTATTGACATCTGCATTTGTTTTTCCACATCCTGCAGCAATTCTCATCTTACGTGAATTCTTAATTACTTCTGGATGTTTTCTTTCTTCTGGTGTCATTGATTGAATGATAGCTTTAGTCGCTTTTAATGCTTTATTTGCCTGTTCTTTCTGTTCATCAGAAATCTTTGGCATACCTGGAATTAATTTTAATAAAGCTGAGCCTTGGATTTTGTTGTACTGTTCGATTTGTTTTAACATATCTTCTAAATCGAACTTGCCATCCATCATTTTCTTAGCAGTCTTTTTAGCATCTTTTTCATCAATTTGTTCTTG
>DEWM01000118.1:8360-18879 GCA_002363635.1 Caryophanales bacterium UBA3210
ACTTCAAGATCTGATAACTTTTCACCCATACCAGCATACTTAATAGGAATGCCAGTTAAATGCTTAATAGATAAAGCTGCACCACCTCTTGCGTCGCCATCAAGTTTTGACATAACCATACCTGTGATATGGAGTTTTGAATGGAATGCATTTGCAACGTTAACTGCGTCTTGACCTGCCATAGCATCAACTAAGAGTAATTCTTCATCTGGTCTAACAGCATTTTCAATATCAACTAATTCTTGCATTAAGACTTCATCAATTTGTAAACGTCCAGCAGTATCAATGATAACTACATCATAGCCTTCAGTACGTGCTTTTTCGCAACCTTTTTTAGCGATTTCTACAGGAGAAACTTTATCTCCCATATTTAAGATATCAACACCTACTTGTCCTGCAATTGTTTGTAATTGGTCAATAGCAGCAGGTCTATAAACGTCACCTGCTACAAGTAAGACTTTCTTACCTTGTTTATCTTTTAATAATTTAGCAAGTTTACCTGATGTTGTTGTCTTACCTGAACCTTGTAAACCACACATTAAGATAACTGTTGGTTTATGTCTTAAATTTAATTCAGTTTGATCTGCACCGAGTAATTCAACAAGTTCATCATGAACGATTTTTACAACCATTTGAGAAGGATTTACCTTCTTGATGACTTCTTGTCCGATAGCCTTTTCTTTTACGTTATTTAAGAATTCTTTTACAACTTTAAAGTTAACATCAGCTTCAAGTAATGCAACACGAATTTCTTTAAACATCGCATCCATGTTTTCTTCAGTTAATGTTGTTTGGCCTTTTAATTTCTTAAAGATTCCCTGTAAACGATCTGATAATGATTCGAATGCCATTATTTCATCCTTTCTATTACCCCGTTGATAACTTTTTCATCGATTAAGTTATCTTTTAGATAATTTTCAATATTCTCTTCTTTCTTAATTAAAGAAAGTTTTGTTTCATAATCTTCCATAATAGAGAGACTTTTTTTAATTGCATCATATGCACCATTTCTAGATATTTCTAATTCTTCTGCAATTTCACTTAGAGATAAGTCCATCTCAAAATATAATCTAAAAATATTTTGTTGATGTTCTGTTAGTAAACTTCCATAGAAATCAAATAATCTATTAGCGCGTATTGACTTCTCTAATTCTTCCATTTTATTTACCTCTTATACTAGGCTATATAATGTAGACAAAACTGTGAACGCAACTAATGCAGTAAATGCCAAAGCGAAAGTTCTATGGAACATAATATCTTTCCAAGCGTTCTTTCTAGATGAGTAAGTATAATTGAATAAAGCAAAGATTAATGCGAGTACAAAGTCTACTGATAAATCAATATATAAAACATTTACGTTAAATATACCAAGTAGGACAGTAAGTCCCATACGTACAATCGCGACAATAATTAAACTAACAATTAAACTCATATTTATTCCCCCTCATCTGATAAACATAAACCATATAGATATTGATCTAAGTCAAATTCTTGTAGATCTTCCATCTTTTCACCAAGTCCAATAAATCTTACTGGTACACCAAGTTCATCTCTAATTGCTAAAATAATGCCACCTTTAGATGTTCCGTCCATTTTTGTAATGACTACACCTGTTAATTCTGTACATTCTTTGAAAGCTTTTGCTTGTAAGACACCATTTTGTCCTGTTGTAGCATCAATAATTAAAAATACATCATGTGGAGCGGATGGTATTTCTTTTGAAATAACTCTTTTCATCTTAGCAAGTTCTTGCATTAAATTAGCTTTATTTTGTAATCTACCTGCAGTATCAGTAATTACTAAATCATAATTACCTTCTTTTGCTTTTTTCATTCCGTCGTATGCTACAGATGCTGGGTCTTGACCTTCTTTACCTGTAACGATGTCGCAACCTAAACGTTCTGCCCAAACTTTTAATTGTTCAGTAGCGCCTGCTCTAAATGTATCGCCTGCTACAAGTAAAACTTTTTTACCTTGATCAATATAGCGTTTTGCTAATTTAGCGATTGTTGTAGTTTTACCTACACCATTTACACCAACAACGAGTAAAACAGTTGGTCCATTATCTCTAAACTGAATTTCATTAACGATTGATTCACCTTGTTGAGCATATGAAACGAACATCTTATCTACTAAAATATCGTTGATTTGATTTGGCTCAGTAATGCCTTGGCTATTTGTTTCTTCTCTTGTTGCATCAATAATATCCATAGCAAGATTTACGCCAACATCTGCTTCAATTAAAATTTCTTCTAATTCTTCAAAATATTCTTCATTTACTTGTTGATATTTCTTAGAAAGATTCTTTAATTTTGAAGAAAAGTTCTTTCTTGATTTATCTAAACCAGCGATATACTTTTCATTTTTCTTGGTATCTTTTTTTGAAAATTTATCTTTTAAAAATGAAATTAACCCCATTATCTCTACCTCGCCACTTTATTTAAAGCATCCTTAGCAGCTTCTTGTTCTGCTTTCTTTTTGCTTGAACCTTGTCCTTTTCCCCAGACAGAACCTTCCCACATTACTTCAACTGTAAAGACTTTATTTTGAGCAGGCCCTTCTTCTGAAACAACTCTATAAGTTACTGTTTCACGAGTATCTGCTTGAACAAATTCTTGTAATTTTGATTTGTAATCTGTGAGTTCTAATAAGTCAAAATTAATAACATCATTTTCAAAAACATTTTTGATTAATCCATAAACGAATTCAAATCCCTGGTCTAAATATGTAGCACCAATGAATGATTCAAAAACATCTTCAAGAATTTTGTCGAGGTTATTTCCTCCGTTTAATTTTTCTCCATTACCAAGTAAAATTGCTTCTCCAAAACCAAATTCACGTGCGTAGTTTGCAAGAGACTCTCTTCTTACTAAAGCACTTCTTAACTTACTCATTGGTCCTGGTCCCATTTCTGGGTGATGGCGGTAAATTAAATCTGCAACGATTAAATCTAGAACACCATCTCCAATGTATTCAATTCTTTCATAGTCAACAGTATTGCCTTTTTTCTCATTTGTATATGATGAATGACTAAAAGCATGTTCAAAGACTTTTTCATCTTTTGGAACAATATTAAACTGTTTTAATACTTCAAGATATTTCTTAGCCATTTTTAATTCCTTCTTTTAATAAATTAACTGCATCCGCTGCAATCATGTCATAGCAAACACCTAATGCACAAGAGAATGAATATTCAGTTGATGAGCCATGAGCTTTTACTACAACTCCGTTTGTACCAAGCAACATTGCCCCGCCTACTGCTTCATAATCCATTTTGTGTCTTAATTGTTTTACACCTGATTTTGCAAATAGATAACCAATTTTTGTGAAGATGTTCTTTCTAAATGCATCTCCAATCATTTTTCCCATCATCTTTGCAGTTCCTTCGTAAGTTTTTAAGAAAATATTTCCTTCAAATCCACCTGCAAGAACAACGTTTGTTCCACCGAATACTGCTTCTCTACCTTCAACATTTCCTTTGAACCAATCGTATCCTGCTTCTCTTAGTAATTTATTTGTTTCCTTAATTAATTCAGTACCTTTTTGGTCTTCAGCACCATTTGAAAGTAAACGTACATTTGGGTTTTCAACATGTAAGACTGTATTTGCATAGATTCTACCCATCTTTGCAAATTGAACCATTCTTTCTGGAGTAACATCAACGTTTGCCCCACAATCAAGTAAGCATAATTTGCTTCCATCATATGTTGGTAAAGCTGTTACTAATGCTGCTCTATCAATTCCTTCAACAGTTCTCAATTTCATCATTGCTAATGATAAGAAGGCACCAGTTCCACCTGCAGAAACAATGCCATCATATCCATTTTCTTTGACAAGCATTACTGCTTTATACATAGAAGTATCTCTTGCTCTCATTGCTTCCATAGCTTCTGCTGTCATTTCCATAACACCACGAGCATCGACAATTTCTACATTAGGAACTTCTTTTAATCCTACTAATTCTTCTTCTTTTCCAACTGCAATAATTTTTACATCTTTATGCAATTCTAAAAATCTCTTAATTCCACCTACACATACTACTGAGCCTTTATCTGAGCCCATGCAATCTACGACAATTGTTTTCATATTATAAAGTCCTCGCTTTGTTTGAATTATATCATAATAGCCTATATTTTCATATTAAATATGAAAAGTAATATAATAAAAAAATAAATGTGTCGCTAAACACATCTATTTTTTTGCTTCTTTTGCCATATTTTTATATAAAGCATACATTGATTCGTTTCTTGCTGTTCCTAAACCGTTTTTATATAATTCCGCTAAAGGTTTAAAGGATAAAGCGTAATCTTGATCAGCCGCTTTTCTTAAGTATTTAAAGGCTTTTTCGTAATTTCTCTTAACTAGTTGGTTTTGTAAATATGTGATTCCTAAGCGATATTGAGCTTCGCTATTTCCCATATTTGCAGATTCTTCTAAGTACATTAATGATTCTTTATATTTTTTCTCTTTTAGAAGGATAAGTGATAATTTTAATTGAGCATTAGAAGAACCTAAATCTGCACTTTTCCTTAGCCATTTTAAGCCTGATTTTGCTTGGTATTCAAAACGTGGATTTTCAAGTAATAATAACGCTAATTGGTAAATAGATTTTGTATTTCCAAGTAAAGCAGAAATGTAAAGCCATTTATATGCTAATGGTAAATTTTGTTTTACATTTTTTCCATCTAAATAAATCTCGCCTAAAGTGTAAATTGCTTGTGGATGGCCCTGTTCTCCGGCTCTTTCTAACCATCTATATGCTTCTGGTAAGTTTTGTAATGCTCCATCTGAGAATAGATTTGAAATTGCTAAAGAATACTGTGCGTCTTTATTTCCACCTTCCGCAGCTCTTAAGAAATACATATCTGATTTTTCTTTATCTTCTTCAACAAGTTTTCCGTTGTAATAAATAGTAGCAAGTTCATAATTTGCCCCTGCAATATTTAAGTCTGCAGCCTCTTTTAAAAGTTCTAAACCTTTTTCAACATTCTTGTTAGTTACACCTCGACCAATTAATAAACATTGTCCTAATTTATAACTAGCATATTTATATCCTTTTTCATATGCTGACATTAAATATGAGAATGCTCCAGGGTAATTCTTTTCTTGATTTAAGCCATAATATAAACCCATGCCTTTTAAATATAAAACTTCAGGATCTTCATTATTTTCTTGAGCTAATTTTTCTCTCATGAAATTAATTTCTTCATCTATTTTTTCATCAAATTTTTGATAATAACTATGATTTACTTTAGTAATTGTCTTAGGCATTATTCTTAATATCACAACACCAAAACCAAATGATATTAATGCTGGAATTAAAATATAAAATATTGAATGATTTTCTAAGAATGGTAAAGTAACTCCATAAAAGTTAATACTATACGCTACTAAAAAGAAACTGAAGGTTCCAATCATTATAATTAAACTTATTAATGTTAAACGAAATTTTGCCTTTCGATAATTCATATATCTATAAGCGTCAATAGCGTAACATATAAGTGATAATAATATTAATGGTATACCCACAATATCTTGTAATCTATTTGTATCAATTTGATTCCACTTTAAGATAAAAATAAAGAAAATCAAATTTAGTAAAAATACACTTACACCAATAAAAAGTAATCCACAAGTTGAATACTTTTTATGGATATCTAAACGTCTTTCTACTCTACTAACACACTTTATCCCATTTAAGTCTTTAGTTTCGTATAAAGAAATTAATTTTTTTATTCTTTCTGAGTCGTTTTTATTCATTTTTATACCTATTTTTATGATAGCATAGTTTAAATTATTTTAATCTATCAAATTTAATTCTTCGTTTTCTTCTTTTAGCTTATTTAAGCAATAATCATAATATGTTTTGTTTTCATCATTATCTAGAGATGAAAGTATTGTTGCTACTTCATTTCTTGCCACTTCAAACATTTTAAAATCTGAAATAATATTTAAAGATGAAAATGTTGGGAAACCTGATTGCTCTACTCCCATAAAGTCACCTGGTCCTCTTCTTTTCATATCTTCTTCCGAAATATCAAAACCATTATTATTATTTTCTAAGAACATTAAGCGAGAAGCATCTTCATTTTCTTCAAAATGGTCTACTAATAAACAATATGCCTCTTCTCCATTTCTTCCTACTCTTCCCCTTAATTGATGTAAAGAAGCTAGCCCAAATGAGTTGGCACTAAAAATAATAATTCCTCCTGCAGTTTTAACATCAATTCCGAGTTCGACTATGGTTGTTGAAACTAAAATAGGAGTCTTATTAGACTTAAAATCATTTAGTATGGAGACTTTGTCATCATTTTTTAATTTACCATGTAAAAGCGCGATTTTATCGTCATAAATAGAAGAATAATGTTCATACACTTCTTCGGAAGAAGCTTTATTTCCTCCATAATAAATTTTTGGACAAACCATAAAAACTTGACGATTGTTTTTTAAACAATAATCTATTAATGAAGTAATTTTTTCTGAATCATAATCTACTACTTTTGTTTTTACAACATGCTTTTCTGTTGGATACATAGTTAATGATGAAACGTCTAAATCTCCGTAGATTGATAAAGCAAGGGTTCGTGGAATAGGTGTCGCACTCATAAGTAATAAATCTACTTGATCACCTTTATTTGCCAAAGTATTTCTTTGGTTTACTCCAAATCTATGTTGCTCATCGATAATAGCAAGACTTAATTTTTTGTATTCTACAGTTGAAGAAAATAATGCATGAGTTCCTACAACTATATCTGCTTCTCCGTTCTTTATTTGTTCTTTTATTTCATTCTTTTTACTTTGCGTTAATGAGCCTATTAATAAAACGACATTAATTCCATAGTCTTTAAAAAATGATTTTACTGAATCATAATGTTGTCTTGCTAATGAATCAGTTGGTGCAAGTAGTACACCTTGTCCTTTTCTTAAATAGTTTGCGTATAACGATGTGACTGCAACTATTGTTTTACCTGTTCCTACATCACCTTGTAATAATCGATACATTAATTTTTTACTTTTCATATCAAGAACTATTTCTCGTATTGAAGTAACCTGATCTTTAGTTAATTTATAAGGTAAATTCTTTACGAAATCATTGATTTTATTTGTATTAATTTCAACATCTATTGTTTTTTCTAATTGTTCGTTTTGTAATCGGATTAATTTATTCTTAAAACAGTATTCTAAGCATTCTTCAAACTTTAATGTTCGTAAGCCTAAAGCTACATCTTCTCTTGTTTTTGGGAAATGTACTTTGTCTAGAGCTTCTATATGAGTTAATAAATTATATTTATTAATTAAATAAGATGGAGTTAAGGTTTTAATTTCAGTATTTACCGCGTCAAATGTGCGTTTTAAAAGCGCTAAATATGTTGCGTGACCAATTTGTGATGGTAAATGATAAACAGGCTGTAAAGAGTCATTTTTATCTATTTCTCCGACTTTAATTTTCTTAACATTAATATTAATTTTTGAGCCTGAAATCTTTTCTACAGTACCTACTAAAGTAAATTTATCTTGTAATGATAAAGTTTTTGAATAATATGGTTGATTAAAGACTACACATTCATATAAATAAGGAGAACTAAAAGACATAAATGTGAATCTAATAATTGATAAATTGCCATTATTAAAAGACTTAACATTTGAAACTAATCTACCAAAAAGTACTATCTGTCCTTTTTCATGTAATTTTGTTTCATCACTATAAGAAAAATCTTCATATCGATATGGTAAATAATTTACCATCTCTTCTGAAGTAGTAATGTTAAGTAATTTTAGTCCTTCTAGTAAGTTTTCTGATTTTGTTAATAGTTTCATATATTTCCTATTTTAATATTAAGAAAAAAGGGCTTTTGCCCTTTTTCTATTCAACACCAATAATGAATGAGTATACTGGTTGTTTTCCAATTCTTACATCTAAATCACATTCTGGGAATTCTTCAGCGATTAAATCTGAGATTTCTTCTTGTTCTTTAGTTGTGATATCTTCACCGCAAATAACTTGGATGATTGATGATTCTTCATTAACCATTTCTTTAAGCATTAACATTGTTGCTTTTAATTTGTTTGGATCTGAAGTAACAATCTTCTTACCAAATAAAGCAATATAATGACCTTTTGTTACCTTAACACCATCGATTTCTGTATCTCTAATTGCGTATGTAACTTGTCCTGATTTTACTTGAGTTAATGCTCCATTCATTTCGCTTTCGTTTTCGTCTGCTGAACTTTCTGGGTTAAATACCATACATGCAGCAAGTCCTTGTGGAATTGTTTTTGAAGGAATAACTTTTACGTTAACTTCTTTTCCTTTGTAGACTGTTGCAGCTTGTGAAGCAGCCATAACGATATTACCGTTATTTGGAAGGATATAAACGTTTTTAGCATGAACTTTTTCAATTGCTTCTACGAAGTCATTTGTTGATGGGTTCATTGTTTGTCCACCTGAAACAATGTAATCGACTTGATATTCTTTAAATAAATCTTCAATACCTTCACCTGCACAGCATGAAATAATTGCAGAATCTTTCCATTCAATTTTTTCTTCTGTCTTTTCTGGTTTATCGTTTGTTTCACTTGGGAACTTAACATTTTCTGTTTCTTTTTCTAATGTGTTTTCAACTTTTACTTTGATGAATTCACCAAATTGTTGAGCATATGATAAGACTGAGCCTGAGTTGCTTGTATGAATGTGAGCTTTTAAAATCTTGCCTTCAACAAAATATGCTAATACTTGGCCTCTTGATTCAAGAACAGTTTGAACTCTCTTTTCTACAAATACTTTCTTGCCTTCTTTTGAAGCATCTTCTGGTAAACGTAAGACGAATTCAACATTATATGGATTACTTTCATCTCCTGATTTTTGTGCTGTTTCAGTTGATGTTGCCATTTGTTTTTCAATGACTTTACCATTTAATGCTGATTCAAATCCTTCGAAGATTTTTACTAAACCAGCACCGCCTGAGTCAACTACACCAACTTCTTTTAAAACTGGTAATAATTCAGGTGTTCTTGCAAGTGATGCTTTAGCTTCTGTTAAGAAAATATCAAATGCTTTTTCAATTGACATTGATGGGGTTGCTTTTTCTCTTAAAAGATCTGCAGCTTCTCTAATAACTGTTAAAATTGTACCTTCAACTGGTTGCATAACAGCTTTATAAGCTACTTCTTTACCTTTAACAAATGCATCTGCCATTTCATCTGCATTGATTTCTGTTTTTCCATCGATTGATTTTGCAAATCCTCTAAAGATTTGAGATAAAATAACACCAGAGTTTCCTCTTGCGCCCATTAATAAACCTTTAGAAAATGCCTTTGCAATTTCATGTACGCTTGTATCATTTCTATACTGGATTTCTTTTGCACCAGATTGAATTGCGAGGTTCATGTTAATACCTGTATCTCCATCTGGAACTGGGAAAACGTTGAGTGCATCAACTTCTGGGTAGTGATTGAATAAATTGTTTGCACCCGAAATAATCATTTGCTTTAATAAAGCACCATCAATAACTTTCATATTTAAAAAATAATCCTTTCTTAAATACTCTTAACGCCTTGAACATAGACATTTACTCTATCGAACTTGACGTTAAAAGTCTTCTCGAGGTCAAATTTTACTTTCTTCTGAACTTGAGAAACAATTTCAGTTACTCTTAATCCGTAACCTACAACGATATATAAATCTACTTCAATAGATGATCCACGTTTAATTACAGTAACACCCTTTGAGTAGTTTTCAACATTTAATAATTCGTTGATTTCATCAGCTAATGATTTTTTTGAGCTGAGTCCAACAACACCATAACACTGTCTTGCAGCATTTGAAGCAACCTGTTTAATTGCATCGCTGGAAATATTAATTGATCCATATTGATTCTTCTTATCGATATCCATAATCAATTCTCCTCCCTAATGGTAAAAACATTTTATCATAATATACAATATTATTGTATATAAAGTTAACCAAATTTTATTTTATAAGCCTAATTTTTTATAAGTTTTAATTAATTTTTAATACTTTTAGAATCAAAAGTAAAGTTCTCATCATATAAATATGTCAAAATTGTTTTTCTTTTTATAATTCCAATAAACATTCCTCTATCATCAGTTAAAGGAATAAAGTTTTGATCAAGTGCTAATTTAATTATTTCATTTAATTTTGAATTAATTGATAAATTACTATATGGTCTATATCTTGGCACACAAAAAAGACGAACATTTTCTGCAGTTTTTAAATTAAAGTTTTCATCATTTTTAATAAATCTAAGTAAATCCCCTTCAGAAACAGTTCCTTTATAGATGCCATTTTTATCAACCAAAGGAATAACAGAAAATTTATAATAATCCATTTTTTCTAATGCTTGTCTAATTGTCATATCTTCTTCTAAAAAACTAGTATCAGCTTTAGGTGTAATAAATCTTAAAATATTTTCCATAATAAATTTCTCCCTTAAATCAAATTATATCATATGGGTGTATATATATCAAAAATATAGGATCCCGCTGAAAGTAAAAAAAA
>DEWM01000086.1 GCA_002363635.1 Caryophanales bacterium UBA3210
AACAAACTTTACTTGAAGAAGCTCCGCACTACGATTTAATAGTAGTAGTCGGTTCTCTTACTTCATCAAATACTAATAAATTAGTACAAATTGCTTCTAGCGTTAATAAAAACGCATGTATTGTTAGAGTAAATAGCTTAGAAGATTTTAATAATGTGGAAAACATTAATAATTATCATAGAGCTTTAGTGACAAGTGGGACATCTACTCCTTTATCATTAATTGAAGATGTTGTTAAATATTTGGAGGGAATCTAATGGAAGAATATAAATTACCAAAACCAATTAACCATGTTGCGTTTATTATGGATGGCAATGGTAGATGGGCAAAAAAAAGAGGTCTACCAAGAACTGCAGGACATTTAGAAGGATGTAAAAGAATCATTGATATTTTTGAATGTATGCAGGAATTTAATATTAAAGTCTTTACTTTATATGCATTCTCAACAGAAAACTGGAATAGACCAAAAAGTGAGATTACATTACTTTTTAAATACTTAGATGATTTCTTTAAAAAATATATTGATAAATTTATTAAAGATGGAGTTAGAGTACAACATATGGGTGATATGACTCCACTTCCAGAAAAGACTAAAAAAACATTAATTGATGCAATTGAAAGAACTAAAGATAATGATAAATGGGTCTTTAATATTTGTTTAAATTATGGCTCACGTCAAGAAATTACTAAAGCTACTAGATTAATCGCTCAAGATGTTAAAGATGGTAAGTTAAATATTGAAGATATTACTCCAGAACTTTTTTATAAAAGATTAGATTCTGGCAATTTACCTGAATGTGATTTATTAATTAGAACCTCTGGTGAACAAAGATTATCAAACTTCTTACTCTATCAAATGGCATATACAGAATTTGTTTTTACCCCAACTTATTGGCCAGATTTTAAAAGAGAACAATTCATTGAATGCTTAAAAGAATATTGCTCTAGAGATAGAAGATTCGGGGCAATTAAAGAATAAAAACTCTAAATAATTTGAAGCAAAGCACAATATTGAGAATGCCTTGCTTTTATCTTGCTAATGAGGGGATTTGAAAAAAATTACAAAATGTAGGATAATTGTTAATATGAAAGGAGAATAATTATGAAAAGAAAATATTTATCATTATTATTATTGCCATTAATGGTAGTTTCTTGTGGCTCGCAGGAAGTCAATGAAGTTGGATTACCAGATAGTGGCCAAGAAGTCACAAAAGAAGAAGCTAGTACTCATTTTAAGAAGGCTCTTAAAGCTTCAACTGAACTTGGTGCAAATGATGCTTTAAGTGTTGGCTTAGAAGGCGGATACCTAGATTTTGGATTTAATTTAGAAATGGCATTACCAAGTTCTTTATTATCATCTGAAACTTCATCTGAATCTACAATGAAGAATTCAATGGAATTCCATTTATCTAATTTAAGTTTTAAAGCTGCTGTAAAAGGTTTTACTGCAACAAACGTTAATGATATTAAAGCATCAACTGAAGTTAGAGGTAATTTCTCTGCAAAAATGTCTGGAAAAGGATTACTTGGAGAAACTAATGTAGATACATCATCTGCAATTTATGCTGCGGCATATATTAAAGATGGTTATTTATATGCAGAAACTGATGATGCTACTGCAAATGCCATTAATAACACTATAGGTGCGATAAATAAAGATGCATCTGAAACTGTTAAGAAGAAAGTAAAGACACCTTTAGGTATTAAAGAAGACGATTTACCATTAGTAAGTCAGGAAGCATTTGATACAATTTTAAAAGATGTTGAAGATACTGAAAATACTGCTTTAGAAAACGTTAAATTTTTAAAACATAATAATGGATCATATTCATACTCATTAAATTTATCAGGCGCTGACATCAAGAAAGCTTTAGAAGATACATCTTCAAGTGAATCTTCATCTTTTATAAGTGTAGATTCGATTGTAACTTCTTTAAAAGATCTAGATGAAAATGATAACTTTGCAATTGCAGTTATCTTTGATGATAATGGATTAAAATCAGTAGGTCTTAAAACTGCTATTGAAACTTCTTATGCAGATGAAAAGTCTGGTATTAATATGAGTTTGAAACTCGGCGCAGGATTTAAATTCACATTTGCTAAAGGTTCTAACGTAACAATTAATGAACCAGCAGACCCTAATACATTTGAATTACTAGACGATAAAGTTTCATTACTTTAATTTATAATAAATAAATAAATCTCACTTAGAATTTCTAAGCGAGATTTTTTTATGTCTTGATGATTGATTATTTGAAATATTGAAGGTGTTGTAAAATTGTGAAAATTAGAAAGTATACAAAAGAAATAATTCCAGATACCACAGATCTTCAGGTGGCTTTATTTTAAGACAGGTTAGAAATTATTTCTCACGGAGGATTTTAATATACTTTTAAATTTTTGCAATTTTTAGGTGAAAATACTTTTCAATTTTTGCAAAATACCAATTGAATTACTTTTCATTTTTTGCTAAAATATAGTTGGCGGTGGGCAAAATGATATACAAGAGAAAAGTGTATGATAAATTACTTGATTGGAAGAATTCAAAAGTCAATAATTCTGCCTTATTAATTGAAGGTGCTAGACGTATAGGTAAATCTACGATAGTAGAAGAATTTGCAAAAAATGAATTTGATGATTATATCTTAATTGATTTCATGTATGAAACTGAAGAAATGATGAATTTGTTCAAAGATATAAAGAATCTTGATTTGTTTTTTTCTAATTTCTTTTTATTGGCTGGTAAAACATTAAAGCCAGGGTCTTTAATTATATTTGATGAGATTCAAAAATGTCCATTAGCTCGACAAGCAATTAAGAAATTAGTTAAAGATGGAAGGTATTATTATATAGAGACTGGTTCTTTACTATCAATTAGGGATAATACTGATAATATAACGATTCCATCTGAAGAAAGA
>DEWM01000027.1:0-4352 GCA_002363635.1 Caryophanales bacterium UBA3210
AAGCAATCGAAGAAGAATTCGGTGTAACAGCAGCAGCAGCAGTTGCAGCAGCACCAGCAGCAGAAGAAGAAGCAGCAAAAGGACCAGCAGAAGTTTCATTAATCTTAAAATCATTTGGTTCAGCAAAAGTTGCAGTTATCAAAGCAGTTCAAGCTATCACAGGCTTAGGCTTAATTGATGCAAAGAAATTAGTTGATGCATGCCCATCAACAATCAAAGAACACATCTCACCAGTAGAAGCTGAAGAACACAAGAAAGCTTTAGTCGCAGCTGGCGCAGAAGTTGAAGTTAAATAAGTTTAATTTCGTTCATTAAAAAATAGGTAAACCTGCCTCATGTTTTCATGGGGTAGGTTTTTGCCCATTTATACCCATACAAAATCCGGTTCATTTTTATGGTGTAAATACCCTTATATAGGGGGTATTTGCAAAATAATGATTTTATAATGCTGCGCGCGCATACATATATACGTGTGAAAAATCACCTGGAACTTGAGGCAGGAAAAAGAGCTAATCAAGAAGGAGAATTTGCATGAGCAAAAATTTAGAAAAAAATTACAAATACCTTCACAATGGACGTAGAGATTATTCTAAGTTATCAGGTACATATCCATTACCAAACTTAGTTGAAATCCAAACTGAGTCTTACAAATGGTTACTTGAAGAAGGAATCGATGAAGTTTTCAGAGACATCTATCCAATTTCAGATAGAAATGACAAACTTGAAATCGATTATGTCGGTTGCCATTTCGATGCACCTAAGTTCGATTACTTAGAATGCAAATCAAGAGACTTAAACTACTGCGCACCTTTAAAAGCTACATTAAGACTTTTCAAAAAGGACACTGGTGAAATTACAGAAAACGAAGTCTTCATGGGTGACTTCCCATTAATGACAGATTCTGGTACATTCATCATCCACGGCGCAGAAAGAGCTATCGTTTCTCAGATTGTTCGTTCACCTGGTGCTTATATGCACAAGGAAAAGGACAAAATTGGTAACACATCATACTCTGGTGATTTAATCCCTCAGCGTGGTACATGGTTACAATTTGAATCTGACTCAAAAGAAACAATTTCAGTTAGAATTGATAGAAATAGAAAATTACCAGTAACTATCTTCTTAAGAGCATTAGGTATCACTGATTTCGATAAGATGATTGAATTATTTGGTGATGACTCATTCCTTGCAAATACAATTCAAAAGGAACAGGAATCAATCGTAACTAAAGAAGAAAAAGATGGAAAACCATTCGATTATTCTTCACAGGGTGCTTTACTTGCTATCTATAACAAGTTAAGACCAGGCGAACCTGCTCCAAATGATTCTGCTGCTTCATTCTTAAGAGCACGTTTCTTTGATAGAAAACACTATGACTTAGGAAGAGCTGGTAGATTTAAATTTAACAAGAAGTTAGGTATCTACGACAGATTACTTGATAGAGTAGTCGCTGAACCATTAGTTTCTGTTGATGGTGAAGTCGTCTTAGAACCAGGACAGACAATTACTAAAGAAGTTCTTGCACAATTAGTTGCAGATAAATTCTTTGAAAAGGGTGCTCACGTATATCACCTCGATATTAACGAACAACTCGATAATCACAACGTTGTAAACATCGTTAAAGTTTATGCTGATGCAGAACAGACAAAAGTTGTTAATGTTATTGGTAATGACCTCAACATTGATTGCTCTTACGTCACAATTTCTGATATCATTGCATGTTTCTCATACTATACAAACGTTATAGATGGCGTTGGTAATATTGATGATATCGACCACTTAGGAAATAGACGTATTAAGGCTGTCGGTGAATTAATCCAGAACCAATTCAGAATTGGTTTAACAAGAATGGAAAGAACAGTTAAAGACAAGATGTCATTAACTACTGAAGGTGTTGTTACTGCTAAGACATTAACAAATATCAGACCTTTAGTTTCTGCAATTAGAGAATTCTTCTCATCATCACAGTTATCACAATTCATGGATCAGGTTAACCCACTTGCAGAATTATCAAATAAGAGACGTATCTCTGCTTTAGGCCCTGGAGGTTTAACAAGAGATAGAGCTTCATTTGAAGTTCGTGACGTTCACTATTCTCACTATGGTAGAATCTGTCCAATTGAAACACCTGAAGGACAAAACATTGGTTTAATCAACAACTTAGCAACATACGCAAAGATTAATAAGTATGGTTTCATTGAAACTCCATATCGTAAAGTTGTTCATAAGGAAATCAATGGTGAAATCGTTCCAGTAGTTACTGATGAAACAGTTTACTTATCAGCAGATAACGAAAGAAATCACTACATTGCATCTTCCGATTTAAATATGGGGCCTAACAATGAAATCTTAGATTCACATATTATCGCAAGATTAAATGGTGAAAACGTCTTAGCTTTAAGAGAAAGAATTGACTACGTTGATGTTTCTCCAAAGCAGATTGTTTCAGTCGCTGCTGCATGTATTCCATTCCTTGAAAACGATGACGTTCATAGAGCTTTAATGGGATCTAACATGCAAAGACAAGCTTTACCACTTTTAAAACCACATGCACCATTTGTTGGTACTGGTATGGAATACAACATTGCTCACGATGCTGGTTCAGCAGTTGTAGCAAAAGTTGGTGGTACAGTTAAATATGTCGATTCAAAACATATTATTGTTACTGATGAAGAAGGTAATGATTTAAATTACATTCTCCAAAAGTTCACACGTTCTAACGCAGGCACTTGCTTCAACCAAACTCCAATTGTTAAGATTGGTCAAAAAGTTGAAAAGGGTGAAATCCTTGCTGATGGCCCTGCTATGGATAATGGTGACCTCGCTTTAGGTCAAAACGTTACAGTCGCATTTATGACTTGGAATGGTTATAACTACGAAGATGCTGTCATCATGTCAGAAAGACTTGTTAAAGACGATGTCTATACTTCAATCCACATTGAAGAATACCAAGTCGAATGCAGAACAACAAAACTTGGTGATGAAGAAATTACTTCAGATATTCCAAACGTCTCAGAAAGCATGAAAGCTAACTTAGACAAAAATGGTATCATCATCCCTGGCGCAGAAGTTAAGGAAGACGATATCTTAGTCGGTAAAGTTACACCAAAAGGTGTTACTGAACCAACTCCAGAAGAAAAATTATTAATGGCAATCTTTGCAGAAAAGACTAAAGACGGCAAAGATACTTCATTACGTGTCCCACATGGTGGTGCAGGTATTGTTGTAGACGTCAAGAGATTCAAACGTGAAGATGGTGCTGAACTTGATGCTGGCGTTAACGAAGTCATCAAAGTCTATATCGCTCAAAAGAGAAAGATCTCTGAAGGTGATAAGATGTCTGGTAGACACGGTAACAAAGGTGTTATTTCAAGAATCCTTCCAGTAGAAGATATGCCATATTTACCAGATGGAACTCCAGTTGATATCATGTTAAACCCATTAGGTGTTCCTTCACGTATGAACATCGGTCAAATCCTTGAATTACACTTAGGTATGGCTTGTAAGAAGTTAGGCGGTCTTAAGATTGCTACTCCAGTTTTCGATGGTATTTCAAATGATGAAATCTTCGATTTAATGAAACAAGCTGGCATGGATGAAGACGGAAAGACAGTTTTATATGATGGAAGAACTGGCGAAAGATTTGATGATAGAATCTCAGTCGGTGTCATGTACATGATTAAATTAGTCCACATGGTCGATGATAAATTACATGCTCGTGCAACTGGTCCTTACTCACTTGTTACTCAGCAGCCACTTGGTGGTAAAGCTCAAAACGGTGGTCAAAGATTTGGTGAAATGGAAGTTTGGGCTCTTGAAGCTTATGGTGCTGCTCACATCTTACAAGAAATCATGACAATTAAGTCAGATGATATGGTAGGTAGAGCAAAAACTTACGAAGCAATTATCAAGGGTAACAATATTCCAAAACCAGGTATGCCAGAAGCATTCCGTGTTTTAACTAAAGAATTACAAGGCTTAGCAATTGATGTTAAGTTACTTGATAATGAATCAAAAGAAATCGATGTTTCTAACCTCGCTAAAGATAACGAAAAAGAAGCAAGAAAGATTTCTATGGAAGTTAAGCAGTTAACTTCTGAAACAAAGGCTATCTCTCAAGAAGAAGAGAACGCTGACTAGGAGGTACTAAACAATGTTTGATGTAAATAAAATTGCAGCAGTTCAGGTTGCTTTAGCATCCCCTGAAAAAATTAGAGAATGGTCTCATGGTGAAGTTACAAAACCTGAAACTATTAACTATAGATCACAGAAACCAGAAATGGATGGTTTATTCTGTGAAAAGATCTTTGGCCCTGCTAAAGATTATGAATGTCACTGTGGTAAATATAAGA
>DEWM01000027.1:4445-13683 GCA_002363635.1 Caryophanales bacterium UBA3210
AGACGTGAAAGAATGGGTCACATTGAATTATGTTCACCATGCGCTCACATCTGGTATTTAAAAGGTGTACCTTCAAGAATTGGTTTAATCTTAGGTATCTTACCTAAGAAACTTGAAGAAGTCACTTACTTCGTTTCACATATCTGTTTAAATGCAGGTACTTCAAAAGTATTAAAATACGGCGAAGTTCTTGATGAAACAGTTTCAAGAACAGAATTCCCAGTTGCAATCAAAGAAATCATTTCTACATTAGATCCTGAATCTTATGATTACAGAAAAGGTGAAGAATTAATCGCAAGATTACAATCAGCAGCAGATGTCTTCAACTTCAATGCATGTGCTAATTTCATCAACAAATATACTGGCGCTGAATTCGGTTCTGGTGCAGAAGCATTAAAGAGATTACTTTCTGAAGTTGATTTAGACAAATTATTCGTTGAAATCTCTGAAAAGATTAAGAAAACATCTGTCACTTCACCTGAAAGAAAGAAACTCTACAAGAGACTTGAATGTGTTGAAGCATTTAAGAACTCAGGCAATCGTCCAGAATGGATGATTCTTGATGCATTACCAGTCATACCACCAGATTTACGTCCAATGTTGCAGTTAGACGGTGGTAGATATGCTGCTTCTGACTTAAACGAATTATATAGACGTGTTATTACACGTAATATGCGTTTAAAGAGAGAAATCGACATGAACGCTCCTGACGTTATCTTAATGAACGAAAAGCGTATGCTTCAGGAAGCAGTCGATGCTTTAATCGATAACGGCCGTAGAACTAAGGCTGTTACAGGTGCTGGCGGAAGACCATTAAAATCATTATCATCAGGCTTAAAAGGTAAGCAAGGTCGTTTCAGACAGAACTTACTTGGTAAACGTGTTGACTACTCAGGTCGTTCAGTTATCGCTGTTGGTCCATCTTTAAAGATGTACGAATGTGGTGTTCCTAGAGAAATGGCTGTTCAATTATTTAGACCATTTATTGCTTCAGTCATGATTGAAAGAGGTATCGCTACTTCAAATAGAAATGCTAACAAGATGATTGACCACTACGATGAAAAGGTTCTTGATATCGTAGAAGAAATTGTCCCACAGCATCCAGTATTATTAAACCGTGCTCCTACATTACATAGACTTGGTATCCAGGCTTTCAAGCCAGTACTTGTCAATGGTAGAGCAATGCGTTTACACCCATTAGTTTGTGCTGGTTTCAACGCTGACTTCGATGGTGACCAAATGGCTATCCACGTACCACTATCAGAAGAAGCTCAGCAAGAAGCTCTCGAATTAATGCTCGCTTCAAACAACATCCTTGGTCCTAAGGATGGTCACCCAATCGCTAACCCATCTCAAGATATGATTCTTGGTAACTTCTATTTAACAACAGAAGAAGATCAAGCTGACTTCATGAGACATGCTAAAGATTGCTATGACAGAGGCGACAATATGCAAGGTGATTTATATACTCACTATGCAAATATGGAAGGTTCAGTCTTCAAAGATGTTGAAGAAATTATGACAGCATATTCTACAAAGAAGGTTTCCCTCCACAATAGAATTGCTATCCCTGGAAAGAAATTAAACAAACTCGGCTTCACAGATGATATGAATAACTCATATTTAATCACAACAGTCGGTAAAGTTATTTTCAACTCAATCTTCCCACAAGATTTCCCATTCTTAAATGATGATTCAAGTGAAAACTTAAAGGGTGATTTAATTAAGTTCTTCGTACCAAAGGGAACAGATATTAAATCATACTTAAAGGCTCTTCCTACAAATAAGCCATTTGCTAAGAAAGAAATTTCAAAGATTATTAACGAAGTATTCTCTCGTTATCAAGCAAGAATTACTTCTGATGTCTTAGACAAGTTAAAAGACCAAGGCTTCTACTATTCAACACTTGGTGGTGTCACAGTTTCTATTGCTGATATCCACGTCATCGATGAAAAGCACGATTTAATTGCTGAAGGTGATGCAAAAGTTGCTGAAATTACAGAATTCTATGAAGAAGGTTTATTAACTGATAGAGAAAGATATAAGAAAGTTGTTGCTGTATGGACAGACGTTAACAAACGTGCTGAAGCTATCTTAAAGAAGAAGATTAATGAAGATAAGGATAACCCAATCTTCATGATGTCTCGTTCTGGCGCTAGAGGTTCTGCATCTAACTACAACCAGTTATGTGGTCTTCGTGGCTTAATGGCTTCTCCATCAGGCGAAACTATCGAAATTCCTATTAAGTCTTGCTTCCGTGAAGGTATGACAGTTTCTGAATTCTTCATTTCAACTCACGGTGCTCGTAAGGGTGGTGCTGATACTGCATTAAGAACAGCTGACTCTGGTTACTTAACAAGAAGACTTGTTGATATTTCTCACGATGTTATCATCAAAGAAGAAGACTGTGGTGCAGACCATGGCTTCGTTGTAAAGGAAATTATCGATACTGTAGAAGGTAAGGTTATTGTTCCTTTAATTAACAGAATTGTTGGTAGATACGTTGCTCAAGACGTAGTCAACCCAACAACAGGTGAAGTTATTGTTCCTGCTAATACATTAGTCGACGATATCTTAGGCAACGAAATTGTCAAAGCTGGCGTCAAAGAAGTTGAAATTAGATCATTATTCACATGTCAAACTAAAGACGGTGTATGTATTCACTGTTATGGTAAGAACCTTGCAACAGGTAGAACTGCTCAAATCGGTGAAGCTGTTGGTGTTATGGCAGCTCAATCAATTGGTGAACCTGGTACTCAGTTAACTATGCGTACATTCCACACTGGTGGTGTCGCTGGTGGCGATATTACAGGTGGTTTACCAAGAGTTGCAGAATTATTCGAAGCTCGTAACCCTAAAGGTGAAGCTACAATGTCTGAAATCTCAGGTACAGTTACTAAAGTAGAAGAAGAAATGAACAAAGATTCATCAATCAGATACAAAGTAACAGTTCAAAATGATCTCGATACAAAGGTCTATACAACAGTATATGATGCTAAGTTAAGAGTTAAAGAAGGCGACGAAATCGAAGCTGGTGACAAGATTACTGAAGGTGCTTTAGCTCCTGCTAAATTACTTGCAGTTTCATCAGTCACTAAGACAGAAAACTACTTATTAAAAGAAGTTCAAAAAGTCTATGCTAAGAACTCTATTGATGTTTCTGATAAGCACATCGAAGTTATCATCCGTCAGATGTTAAGAAAGATGTCAATTATCGAATCAGGCGATACAGATATGTTACCTGGCACAAGAGTTTCTATCCAGGAATTCACAAATAAGAACGAAGAAGCATTAATTAATGGTCTTCACCCAGCAGTTGGTGCTCCAGTAATTCTTGGTATTACAAAGGCAGCTTTAGATACAGATTCATTCTTATCAGCAGCTTCCTTCCAGGAAACAACAAAGGTCTTAACAGATGCTGCAATTAAGGGTAAAGTTGATAACTTACATGGCTTAAAAGAAAATGTCATGATTGGTAAACTCATCCCAGCAGGTACTGGTTTAATCGAAAACGTTGATGAAAAAGAAGACTTCTTAACTAGAGAAGAATCTATTGAAGAAGTCGCACCAGTTGAATCAAATGACAATATCTTTGATATGACTAACTTTGATTAATTCAAAATTCTTTAAATTAATTTAAAGAGGCGTTTCTTTGAAACGTCTCTTTTTATCTACTTTAGTTTTTTTTAATGATATAATATTATTTAAATAATGAAAGGGGATATTGTATATGGAATATAATGCTAGACTTGGTTGGGTAGAAGTTATTTGTGGACCGATGTTTGCGGGTAAATCTGAAGAACTTATTAGAAGAGTTAAAAGATGTGAATACGCAAAAAAGAAAGTAGTAGTTTTTAAACCTACTATTGATAATAGATATGCAGAAGATGCTGTTGTTTCTCATAATAAAAGATCTACTAAATGTTATAACTTAACTGATGTTAATGATGCTTTTAAATATGTCGATGAAGAAACTTATGCAGTTGCTTTTGATGAAGTTCAGTTTATGGATAAAGAAATATTAAATGTAATTTCTAAACTTGCAGATCAAGGTAAAAGAGTTATTTGTGCTGGCTTAGATAATGATTTTAGAGGTGAACCTTTTTCTATCATGCCTCAATTATTATGTATGGCAGAATATGTTACTAAATTAACTGCTATTTGCCAGGTTTGTGGAGCGGCTGCTACTCGTACTCAACGTATTGTTAATGGTATTCCTGCTTTTTATGAAGATCCGACAATTATTATTGGGGCACTTGAAGCTTATGAACCTAGATGTAGACATTGTCATACTGTCCCTCATAAAATTAAATTAGGTGAGTAGCATGAACGCGGTTACATATAAAAGGTATAAATTTATCTGCGATTATCTTATTAAGAATTATTATTCATCTAGAGTAGAACTTCGTTATATTGATAAAAATGATAAAGCTGATTATTTTGAATTATTTGATGATAAAGAATCTAATCATAATTCAGGTCTACCTTTAGAAATGAGTGAAGAATATAAACTTAATAGACTTAATGAGGCTATTAATTTATCCGGCTATTTTGAATTACCTTTAGGAATTTTTTATAAAGAGAATAACAAATTAATTGGTACTATCTCTATTGCAGATAGACCTTACTTTTATACTCATGAGAAGTTAAAGAATTTAAAAGGATTAGGTTTATCTTTTATGCTTAATTCTTCTTATCAGAGAAAAGGAATTATGAGTGAAGTTCTTAGGGAAGTTTTATCTTTATTAAAAAGAGAAGAACTTCATTTAGATTTTATTAATGCTGGTTATTATTCTTATAACGAAGGAAGCAAGATTCTTCAAGAAAAGATGGGATTTAAACCTCTTTTTGAAGCAGTTCTTGACTTTAATGGGGAAAGAAGAAAAGTAATAGAATGTTTCATTTTTAATAAATAAAAAGATTCAGGTTATTTTCCTGAATCTTTTGTTTTGTTTACTTCTTCTAATGTTGATGTGTCATCGTGAGGAATAGCGTCCCATTTAATCTTTCTATTAAAAATCGCATAGATTCTTATAGGTAAAGAGATTAAATCAAAGATAGGCCAATGTAATAAATAAAAAACCATTTTGTACCATTTGTAATGGATCCTTTTTCGTTCTCTAATTAATACTAATATTCCTAGTGCAAGTATTGCTAGATATGTAGTTAATAATGTTGTGCCTACTGTATGTAAATAGCCAAGGATTTGGTATGTTCCGGTTGTATTTACTTGGAAAACTATATCAATAATTAATATTACTATAGATAATACTAAGACTAGAATATCGTAAGGAAAGGCTTCTAGATACATATCATAATTTGAGAATTTTCCTGTTTTAAAAAGGCTTTTAACTAATTTATGTGAATTCTCAAAGAAATTATCAAGTGCACCTTTTGCCCAACGTGCTCTTTGTTTAAGAGAAACTTTTATTGAGTGAGGCTGTTCATCATAAAATACAGCTTCTTCACAATAACCAATTTTTTTATTATTTGAAATTAATAAGAATGTAAATTCTGCATCTTCAGTGAGTTTTACATAATTCCATCCATCTTTCATAATGTAGTTATGACAGACAAAGCCTGTTCCGTCTAATAATGTTGAATTGTGGAAAACCGCTCGAGGACGATGTGAGATAATAACATTTCTATAGAAGTGAAATCCATATGAAGAAGAGATTAAATTTGTTCCAAAATTTTTAATATCTCTATATCCTTTTACTACATCCCAATCTGCTTCTAATGCATCATTCATTTTATCTAAGAATAATGGATCTACTAGATTGTCTGCATCAAAGAATGCATATGCTTCAAAAGACATAATTCCATAATCTTTTTCAATTTGAGTGAAGAGATATTGTAGGCCTAGACCTTTGGTATCTCTACTTTTTTCGTTCATTTCATAGACAATGGCACCATGATTACGCGCAATTAATGCGGTATTATCAGTACAATTATTTGCACTTACAAAGATAGTGATTTTATCTTGTGGATATTTATTTGCTTTAATTGAATCTATTAAATTTCCGATTACTTTTTCTTCATTTCTTGCGGCAATAATTACTGCAAATGATTTTTTCTTTTCTACATGCTTATATTTTGGTGCCTTACCAAAGACACCTACTAAGATATAGACAACTCTATATAGGATTAAGATACTATAGATAACGATTAGATAATTAACTATTGTTTGAGCAATGTGCTCAGGCTCAAACGCTAAATATGTACTTGAAACCCAATTTACTATATATTGCCAAATTTTATTAAAAAATTCGTCAAAATTCATAATATAATTCCTTATTCAAATTTGCATTTAAAGTCTGGATTCTTACGATTTTCATAAATCTTAAGAACTACTTCAGGCTCTGTTTTTAAATCAAATTTACGTGCGTATAAACATGGGTATTTTGGATTATAGATTTTCTTATAATCTTTCATTGTGAGTAATCTTGGTGCATTTAATGTGTACCAATCACAGTAAAGAAGTGCTCCACCTCTTTTTCCTTTGATAAATAATTTATCGTAGTATGGTGAAGAATAAAGTACTTCCGCCCAAATGTGTTCGTCTGCAATTAATGTATTTTGATATTTTTCTACTAAGTGATTATTATCGATTGTCTCTACTAAATATTTTAAACAGTCTTTAGTAATAGAGTACCAAAGTAAAGTTGTTGGAACTTTCCATGATTTGAATTGCTTATTTTTACCAATTGCCCAACCAAATAATGTATCACATACTACATCTCTAAAAGCTAAGATGTTTCTATGTTTTCTTTGCCATGCTGTATATGGCTTTGAATGGTCTAAATGTAATCTACTTCTTTTTGTCCAGTCAAATCTTACATCAATAAATTCTGTACCTTTATGTCTTTCGAAGAATGCTTTAATTTCTTCATCTGGATATAATGGTAAGCATGATTCTGAAACCATTGTAAAATAATCGTAATCAAGAGATAAGGTTTCTCTCATAAGATTTAATGTTGCGGTAGTAGTGGTTATTCCTCCCCAATAAACATCAAATCTATTTTGTGCAAAATGAATGTTTTTATCATCTTTATATTTGTTATATAAGAATTGGTATAATGGTTCACTTTTTGCGTCAATTTGAATGACAATTTGGTTACCATTTACATTTAATAATTGAATTAAATTATCACATTGTTCTTGTTTGCCTGAAGCAAGTAATCCATAACATAATTTCATAGGACTCTCCTCTTATTTACATAATGACATAATTATATATGAAAATATATAAAAAAGGAACTCTTAGGTTCCTTAATTATTTGCATTAATTATTTGCATTAATTATTTGCATCAATATTATTTATTGATTTTGCTGTTAGGTACTTTCTCTTTTTAATAATTGTTTCAATTTGTTCTTCATCTATTAAATTATATCGAGCAAGTATTGGCGCAAGTGCTTGTAATACAAAATATAAAACGAGTGATTGAGGTACTAGATATATTATGTTCTTTGGTAAAGAGAAGATTAATGCATAGAAATATGTTTGTTCAGCTGTATATGAACAGACTATTCCCCAACAAATAGATCCAAGTACAACGTTCATTAGGAAGTTGACTAAGATTCTAGAAATAAAACATTTTGTATAAGTTAATTCTGTTTTATATAAGCAAATTCCGTAAATAAAGCCTGTTAATGCTGCTTGGATAGAGTAACCAAAAAACCAAGCGTATGCAGATTGTTGAATAAGAAAATATCCAATAGTATCAGATAATAATCCTATAATTAATCCTGCGATAGGACCATATATCATACCGATTGTGGCGAAAACTAAATAGGTAATTCCAATTCCTAAATTACTAAATCCGCTTGGCAAAGAGAAGAATTTGCAAATTAACATAAGTCCAAATAGCATTGCAATTGTTGTAATGTTTTTGGTGCTTTTAAATACTTTTAGAGCATCTTTCCAATATTGCTTATGGAATGGTGTTTTATAGATATGTTCTTTTGATGTTTCTTCTAATAATAAATCACCATATTTCTTATATGCTAAATAGGTAATTAATATATATGTGCTTGTTAATAACATTAATGTACCTGTTGATATTAAATATATTGCATATGTAGGAAGTGGATTTGTTTCTACTAAGATATCATTATAGCTATAACTAACAGTAGCATTATTCTTTTTAGCGTAATTATTTAATGCTGTCTTTATGAATGTTTTTGCACGAGTAGAGACTGTGTTGCTTTTTGCTAAGAAGAAGGTATCGTAATATGATGTTTTAGTAGTGATTTCATATTCTTTAGTTATTGAAGAATATGTTACAACAAAATCTTTTTTATCAATCATTTTTTTAACATTGATATCTTTGTAATAACTATTTTTTTTATTTAGTGCTTCTTGCGTTTCTAATAATTCTTTTCCATCATTTAGTGTTAAAAAATCTGCTGCTTCATTATTAACAGTAAAGCGTATAGAATAGGATGAGTTGTAAGTGTTGTAAACACTTGAGATTGTAAATCCGAGTAAGAATGATGAGACTAGTACAATAAGTAACATAATCTTCTTTTTCCATAGATAATTTAAGTATTTCTTCATAAAAAAATGACCTCCCGAAATAACTTCGCAAAGGTCCGCATTTCACAGCGGACACGTTAGAATACCGCCACAAAAATGTGTTCGTCCTTAGACTTATCCTAGTACTAAGGCACTTGACGCGTTCTAACTACTCTGTTCGAATTGATTATATATTATTTGAATAAATTGTCAAAGATATTGGTAAAGATAGTAGCAACTTAAGCGCGTCTTTAAATGAATTGATAGAAAATCATTAAATTATGAAATTTAAAAATAAAAATATCTTTCATTTATACACTAAAATAGTGTATTATTAAAAAGACCCTAAAAGAAAGGAAGATTTATCATGGATATTGTTTTATTCATCGTTTCGCTTATTATTATCGCTGTTACTTTGTTACAAGGTGGTAAGACTAATGGTGCATCTGGTGCAATTACCGGTGGATCCAAGATGAACATCTTTGCAAAAACTAAAGAAAGAGGTTCTGAAAGAGTTCTTTCAATCACTACTTTAATTCTTGCAATTGTTTTCTTCCTCTTAACATTAATTACAAAATACGTTGGGTAGATTAATAATGGGCCATATCAATGGCTCTTTTATTTTGTTAGAATATAAATAGAAAGGAGACGAATATGTTATCTTTAGAAGAAAGAATTATAAATTTATTAAAAAAGCATTCATCGACAAGAAGACTCTT
>DEWM01000116.1 GCA_002363635.1 Caryophanales bacterium UBA3210
CGAAAGTGCAAAATATAAAGCAGTTATTGCGGAAGTTAAACGTAGACATGCTTTAGGTCAGCCTATCTTAATTGGTACAGCATCAGTTGAAGCTTCTGAAACTTTACACCAATTACTTGATAAAGAAGGTTTACAACACGAAGTATTAAACGCTAAAAACCACGAAAGAGAAGCTCACATCATTGAAAAAGCAGGCCAAATGAACGCAATTACTATTGCAACTAATATGGCAGGCCGTGGTACTGATATTAAACTCGGTGAAGGGGTTAGAGATATTGTTGACCCAACTGGTGAAGTTAAATTCCCAGCAGGTTTATGTGTTATTGGTACTGAAAGAGCAGAATCAAGACGTATTGATAACCAATTACGTGGTAGATCTGGTCGTCAAGGTGACCCAGGTTATTCTAGATTCTTTGTTTCTATTGAAGATGAATTACTTGTTAGATTTGCTCCAGATTTCTTAAAAGGCTTATTTGCATCTATGGGTGATGAACCTCTTGAATCAAAGACTGTTATGAACGCAATTACTTCTGCACAAAAGAAGATTGAAGGTCAAAACTTTGATACTCGTAAATCATTACTTGATTACGATGATGTCTTAAGACAACAAAGAGAAACAATGTACGCTCAAAGAGATACAATCTTATTCGCTCCAGAAATTTATTCACAAATTGAAACATATTTTAAAAATGCTGGTAAAGCTATTGTTGAACAATCAATGGATACAACAGACCAAAGAAATCCATATTTATCTGCTTCATTATTAAAAGCAAATCTTGAACCTAAATATCTACCAGAAGGTTCATTTGATACTTCAGGTTATGATGATGCACCACAAGATGAAGTTGCAGAACAAATTGGCGATATCTTACTTGCAGTCTATAACAAGAAGAGAGCAACTTGGGAAGGTGATATTCCTAACCAAGTAGAAAAATCAATTGCATTAAGATGTGTCGATAGAAACTGGACAATGCACATTGATTCAATGGCAAAGTTAAAAGAAGGTATTGGCCTTAGAGGATATGCTCAGCACGACCCATTAAAAGAATATGTCGATGAAGGCTGGGATATGTTTAACGAAATGATTATGAAGATTTCAGACGAAATTGCTTTCAACTTATTAAAGGTTGAAGTTCGTATGAAGACTCCTGAAGAAATTGAAGCAGAAAGACAAGCAGCATTAGCTCAAAAGGCTGCTTTATCAGAAGCACCTGCAAAAGCTCCTGCTACTCCAGTTGAAGAAACTAAAGTAGAAACTGCTGCTCCTAATGCTCCAGTAGCAGAAGATAAAGCTCCAGAAACATCAACTACTGAAGCTGCTATCAAAGCTAAAGAAAATCTCGAAGAAAAAGGAGAATAATAGTGATTGAACTTTTCGAAATTAGAAATCGTCTCAATACTGTCAAAGAATCACTTATGGAAGTAGGTGATTCACTTTGACATTTCTAGCAAGAAAGTCAGAGTGAATGAACTTGAAAAACAAATAAATGATCCTTCATTTTGGGATGATCAAAAGAATGCTTTAAAGGTTGTTGAAGAATCTAATAGCCTTAAAGAAATCTTGAAAACTTATAATGATCTAAAGAGTGAAACTGAAGAAAGTGAAGGTTTACTTGAAATGATCAAAGAAGAATATGATGAAGAAATTCATGAAGGTTTATCTTCATCATTAGTTTCATTAGAAAAGAAGTTAGATGAGTTTTCCACATCGATTCTTTTATCTAATGAATTTGATAAATATAACGCAATTATTGAAATACATCCTGGAGCAGGTGGAACTGAATCTCAAGATTGGGCAAACATGCTCTTTGAAATGTATATTAAATATGCTTCTTCTCACGGATTAAAAACTACTACATATGCTTTAGAAACTGCTATTGATGCGGGCATTAAATCAGTCACATTCTTAGTGAAAGGTAAATTCGCATATGGTAAATTAAAATCAGAGAATGGGGTACATAGATTAGTTAGAATTTCTCCTTTTGATTCATCAGGTAGAAGACATACATCTTTTGCTTCAGTTGAAGTTATTCCTCAAATTGAAGGTAATATCGATATTAATATTGAAGAAAAAGATTTAAGAATCGATACATATAGATCTTCTGGTGCCGGAGGACAAAATGTTAATAAAACTGAATCCGCGGTTAGAATTACTCACCTTCCTACAGGAATTGTGGTAACTTGCCAAAATGAAAGATCTCAAATTCAAAATAGAGAAATTGCCTTAAACGTATTAAAATCTCGTCTTTATCAACTTGAATTAAAGAAGAAACAAGAAGAGATGAATAAATTAAAAGGCGAACAAAAGAATATTGAATGGGGTTCTCAAATCCGTTCTTATGTCTTATGTCCATACAAACTTGTAAAAGACCATCGTTCTTCTTATGAAACTAGCAACACAGATGGAGTTTTAGAAGGAGAATTAGATGGCTTAATTAACGCTTACTTAAAATGGGAGGTAAAGAACAAATGAGTGAAAAAATAAAAGACTTGTTTAGATTTGATTTTTCAAAACAAAATATCATTCGTTTCCTTAAGAATTCATTACTTGTAATTCTTGGCTCATTTTTAATTGCGTTAGGTACTGCAATCTTTGTTATTCCTTTTGATTTAGTTACTGGAGGTGTCTCTGGTATTGGTATTATTTTAAATAAATTAATTCCAGTTGAATGGTTAACAGTTGATGTTTGGGTAACTATTCTTACCTGGGTATTCTTCTTTGTTGGACTATTTTTCTTAGGAAAGAATTTTGCTTTACAAACATTAATTGCGACTATTTTCTATCCATTCTTCTTGCTTATATTATCTAAAATGGCTGACCCTAATGTATTAAATGGATATTTTGCTTTAAATGGCCCTAGATATGCAGAACAATTTGGACAAATGGTTCTTCCAATTGCTTCTATTTTTGGCGGATTATTTGTCGGTGCAGGATGTGCTTTTACTTTCTTAGGTGGAGGATCTTCTGGTGGGGCAGATGTTATTTCCTTTATCTTAGTTAAGTATGTATTTAAGAAAACTAAGACATCTACATTATTCTTTATTGTCGATGCTACGATTATTTTCGGCGGTGCATTTATTATGAAGAATATGGTTGTTTCTTTACTCGGTATTATTACTGCATTCCTTACTGCAATTGTTATCGATAAGATTTTCTTAGGAGGATCTCAAGCTTTCGTAGCGTTTATCGTTTCTGATAAATATGAAGAAATTAATGATGCAGTAATTCATAAACTTGATCGTACAACAACTATTATTGAAGCGACTGGTGGTTATTCAAAACAAGGTAAGCAATTATTAATGCTTACTTTCTCAATTAGAGAATATTCAACTGTACAATCAATTATTAATACAGTTGATAAATTTGCTTTTATGACTATCTCACGTGCTCATGAAATTAATGGTGAAGGTTGGACTAGACCCTCTCCTAGTAATGAAACTCCTATAGAAAATAATACGGAGGAAAAATAAATATGAATGAAGTATGGCAATGGATTTTATCTATCGGTGGATTTGTTTTATCTCTTACCTTCTTTGTGGTGAGCCTAGTTATCATTAGCAACAAAAGAAGATATGCGGACGAAAGATATATTGAACTTGTTTCTAAGACAGTTGAATATTATCAAAATCTTCAACTAAAGGACGATAAATTCTTTCCATACTTTTTTGATCACGCGGTAAGCGTACTTCCAAAATGGGGTAAAGATGGATTTAATACTGATCCTATAACTAATCTAACTTTAAAAAAGAATTATGTTTATTTAAAAGATAGATTACTTTACATCATTAACGAGAGAATCGTTATTCATCCTCCTTTAATTAAAATTGATAATTTAGATTATATTCAAATTGATAATAAAATTAAGACCATCAGTGTTTTAGTTAGCTTCTCTAAAAAAGATAGCATGTTAATTGATTATAAGATTAAACGTACTAATAAAGATAATTATTCATTAGAATTAATGAGCGTTAAGAAAGGAGACGAAATAAATGAAAAATCTCAGCAAGAAAATATTGATTCTAACAACTAGTGTAATAGCTTTTAGTGTTACTAGTTGTGGAGTAAACGTAAATAATAAATCATTAGATATTTCTGCTTTAGCAGCAGCTTTACAATCAAATTATTATTTAGATGTTGATAATAGAACTTTGTTAGACGGAATGATTTCTGGTTTAACACAGGCTTTTGGTGATGATTTTACTTATTACACAAGTGCTGCAAAAAATCAGTATCAAGATTATTCTTCTTCTGGAGTTGGTCTAGGCTTTTCTAGAACTGTATATTATGGAGAAGCACTTGTAAGAGAAGTAATGAAGAATTCTCCTGCTCAAAATGCTCGTCCTAAAAACGGAGGAGATAAGGGGCTACTAAAAGGTGATATTATTACTAAGATTAGAAATCTTGGTACTAAAGATAATCCTGTCGAAGGAGAAATGTATGTTTTAAAAGACCATTCATTCTCAGATTGGACTAATTATTTTTCTGGTGAAGAAGGTAGCATTGTTGAAGTTTATTATAAGAGAAAAAATGCTACAGGAATTTATGAAGAACAGTCTAGCCCATTAATTGTTACTCGTGGAGCATATAATGTGGATAAAGCTGTTTTAGAATCATTTACTAATGTCGATGGTCATAGCGAAGCTTATGTTAAGATTTCTTCATTCTTAGGTAACGCGAATAATGGAGAAACTACTCCTCAAGGTGAATTAAAAAGTATTTTTGATAATGAAATTTTTACTAATGGAGTTTCTTCTTTAGACCACTTAATCATTGACTTAAGAGGTAATGGAGGAGGTTATGTTAATAACTGTACTGATACTTTAGGTTTATTTATTCCTAAAGGCCAGGCTACAGCATATTACCAGTTCCAAGATAATTCATTACAAGCTTTAACTAATACTAATGTGGATACTCAATATACAAATAGAATTAATCATATTAGTTTAATTGTTGATTCTTCTACAGCTTCTGCAGGAGAAACTTTCGCGCTTGGACTTCGTGATTATCCTGATACTAAGAATAAAACTCATATCTATGGCCAAGTTTCTTATGGTAAAGGAATCGCTCAATCTTTTATTGATCCTTTTAATGATGGTTCATCTATTAGATATACTTTTGCACGTGTCTTATCTCCTTCTAAACAAACAATTAATAAGAGAGGTATAGTTCCAGAAAAATTCATCGGTCAACAATTTATTCCTTATAAAGAATACACAATGTGGATTGATGGAGTTACTTCTAATGATAAATTAAGTGAAGAAAATACAAACATTTTATTAAATAGAATTAATATTTTACTAGGTACATCATATACAAATTTAGGCTTAGCAATTCTTAAATGTAGAGAAACTTATGCGATAAGAAGTAAAGATTCTTTAGTAACTTCTCAAATTTATGATGATTATTTTGCAAATCAATTCACAAATAAATTCTACGATAAAGTAGTTACTAAGTTACCTGCATGTAAATACAATGCATATATTGAAGGTAATGATGTTGATAATGATTCATTTACACCTTTACAAAGAAGATTAGTAAAAGAACAAATTAATATGGTAATGGGTACATCATTTACTACTTTTGATAAAGCTGTAGAAGCTTTCCAAAGAGAAAACAATATTCTTAGTGAAGATAATATCTTTACAAGAGAAACAGGCGCATTACTCGGTGGAAAAGTTAAAGATATTTATTTAGAAGATTACGACTACAACGTTATTAATGAGGTACGTGCAGAGTATGGAAGATAGAAAATTTAAATTAGTATCTAAATTTTCTCCTACTGGTGACCAACCTCAGGCGATTGAAGAACTTGTCCAAGGTCTTAAAGATAAGAAAAAGTGGCAAGTTTGTTTAGGTGCGACTGGTACTGGTAAAACCTTTACTGTGGCAAACGTTATTGCAAAAGTAAATAGACCTACTTTAGTTTTAGTTCATAATAAAACTTTAGCAAGTCAGTTATTTGAAGAATTAAAAGAGTTATTTCCTGAAAATAGAGTAGAATATTTCGTTTCTAACTTCGATTTTTATCAACCTGAAGCTTATATTCCTCAATCAGATACTTATATTGAAAAGAACGCTCAAATGAATGATGAAATTGAAATGATGAGATGTTCCGCAATTAACTCTGTTCTTGAAAGAAGAGATACTATTATTGTCGCTTCAGTTGCGTCAATCTATGGTCTTACTGATCCTC
>DEWM01000096.1:0-17259 GCA_002363635.1 Caryophanales bacterium UBA3210
TGTTTTCAGATAATATTTCACTAGAAGTGTTTTCAGATGAAGTCTCATGAGAAGAAGTGCTTTGTGATGATGTTCCAATAATATAAAATGTATTATCACATGACATTAATGATAAAGCAAAGAGCATTACGCTAGTCTTTTTAAGTAAGTTTTTCATAATAATTTCCTTTGAGTGTGCTTTAAAATTGTAACAATTATTATTTCTTTTAGCAATATGCAAAAAATTTAAAAAATGTATTCGTTTACGAAAACATTAATCTAATTTCATTTCCAAACAATGTTTTCTAGGTTTCAACCCTTTATGCTTATAGAAATTCATTGCAGATAAATTTCCTTCCCAAACATTAAGAGTTATAAAATCACACTTAATTAAAGACGCATATTGTTTAACATATTCAAATAAAGTTGAACCAATATGTTTACCCTTTAAAGATTTTTCAACACATAAATCATCAATATATAATTCTTTAGAAGCATACATATTATTAGTTTCAGAATTATATCTAATTTCTAAAAATGCATGAGCGACAACTTCATCATTCTCATTTGTATAAACAAAAATAGGTGTCTGATCATTTCTAATAATTTGTAATAATTCTAAATCATTATATTTTCTACTGCTCTCTTTAAATAAATCAGGTCTAATATCCGCGTGAACTTGTAAAACTTGGTTAAGTAAGTTCTTAATACCTTCAATATCCTTTTCAGTTGCTCTTCTAATCATATTATTTTCCCCCCCGAGTAGATACATTATAACAATTTTTAAATATTTTGAAAAATCTCCAATAAAAATGTCTTTCCATTTGTTAATATAGTATGAGAATCAATTTTTTTAGGAGGATAACTTATGAAGAGAAAACATGGATTTTTAATTTTACTTACAACAATTGGACTATCTTTGACTCTTGCTTCATGTAATTCTCTACTTCCATCAAAAGTAGACTCAACTAGTGTTGAAGGGGTTGTAGAAACTATCGATTCTACTGACTATTCTTCATTAGATGTATCAATAGACACTGAGGTTTTTGAAAGCTCCTCAGAAGTAACAAATGATTTTTCTATTACGACAGAAGTAGTCGACGGATATACAGTTTCAAACAATGTATACACAATTACTAAGGGAGGAGTTTATACATTAAAAGGTCAATTAACTGGTCAAATTGTCATTGAAGCGCCTGACCAAGAAGTTGAATTAGATTTAGACGGGGTAAGTATTACTTGCTCATCCAATTCACCTCTCTACGTCAGCGATGCTAGCGAAGTAAAAATCAAAGCTTTAGGAGATACATATAACACTATTACTGATAGTAGAAGCGCTAAGACAGTAGATAGTGACACTCAAGGCGAAGGAGCGATATATTCTAAAGCTGATTTAAAATTAGTAGGTAAAGGTACTCTTGTAGTGGAAGGTAATTACAATAACGGAGTCCATACAACTAAAGACTTATCAATTAAAAACATAGCATTAAAGTCAACTGGTTATAACAACTCTATTAAAGGTAAAGACTCAATTGAAATTACAAGTGGTACAATCCTTGCTATATCTAAAACTGGTGACGGTCTAAAGACTGAATCAACTGATGTTTCATCAAAAGGTAATCAAAGAGGTAATATCGATATTACTGGAGGAGAAATTGCTATCTACTCTGCAGATGATGCACTTGATGCTGCATACAATGTAAATATCGCTAACAGCGAAGAAACAATTCCAACCCTTGAAATCGTCACCGGTTCATATTCTTCATATACTACTGGAGCAACTGATGGCTCAAAAGGTATTGTTGCCCAAAACGCAATCAACATTGAAGGTGGAAAAATCGATATCAAATCTGAAGACCATGGTATCAGCGCTTCTTACGGAACTACTTTAGATAACTCTTCAGTAGGACTTGGCAACGTCAATATTTCGGGTGGAGAAACAACTATTTACGCTAAATCCACTTCATCAGCATCTTCATATAGAGGTGGACAAAGTTCATCAACTGGAGGAAAAGGTGTCAAAGCAGAAGGCACACTTACAGTCAGTGGAGGAACTCTCAATGTCACTAACTCCTACGAAGGACTTGAAGCTCAACACATGATTATTGCAGGCGGTAATACAACAGTTTACGCTACTGATGATGGTATTAACGTTTCAAATAAATCATCTGGAGTATCTTTAGGAATCGATGTTACTGGAGGATCTTTAGATATTACTGTTGGATCAGGCGATGTTGATGGCATTGATTCAAATGGTTATTACACTCAAACTGGAGGAACAGTCATCACTCGTGGTGCTCCAGGCTCTGCTTCAACAATGGCGTCAGGACTTGATGTTGACGGCAAAGTAACAATAAGTGGAGGAACATTAATTGGTATTGGTACATTAGAATCTACTCCAAGTACTTCTTCAAGTGTTCACTCACTTACTTACGGTAGTACTCAAAGTGGAGGAATGGGAGGCTTTGCTCCAGGTGGAAGAGGAAGTTCATCAACTTCATCATCCTCATCAGTTTCCTTAACTGCTGGAACATGGACATTATCTTTAGATAATGAAACTGTCTCATTCACTTTAACATCTACTTATTCAGCATGTACTGTTTATTCAAGTTTATTAACATCAGGATCAACATACACACTATCATCAACATCATCATCTTATTCAGCAACTGCTAAATAATAAAGAAAATGCCTTGTACAAATGTATAAGGTATTTTTTTATGAAAAGTACAACAAAATAAAAACTGTTTTAACTAATTTTATTAGTGCCAAAGATATATCTTTTTATGCCACCTTATCAAAATTTGACAATTAAAAATTGTATAATTCTTTTATAGAGATTAATTATGAAAAAAGAAACTATACGTAAACAATTTATTGAAAAAAGAAAACTAGTAGAAGATAAGGCAGGTAAATCAGAAATAATCTGTCGTAAACTTTTAAATTCTGACTTATATAAGCATTCAGAATGTATTGGAGTTTATGCAAGTAAAGAAGATGAAGTTGATACTACATTATTCATCACTCAAGCTTTAAAAGATAAAAAAACTATAGTTTGCCCTAGAGTAGAAGGATCAATAATGAATTTTTATAAAATAAAAGATTTAAAAGATTTATCTACTATCTCTAGTTACGGAGTAAGAGAACCTAAAAAAGATGCTAATAATTTCGTAATTCCTAGTTCAATCGATCTAATGATAGTACCAGGAGTTGCCTTTGATTATGAAATGAATAGATATGGATATGGCAAAGGTTTTTACGACAAATATTTAGCAGGTTTATACATTTTAAAAGCAGGCATTTGTTTCGATGAACAAGTTTCTAAAGATAATCTAGTTGGAGTCAAGGATAATGACGTTCTCCTTGATGTAATTTACACTGACAAGCAAGTTATCACAAAATACTAAAATGCTTTTAAAAACGTCTAAAAAGTAGCATATTTGCGTATATCACATCATTTTTATAATTATTGTTTAATATCTATTTCATTTTAATTATTAATAATTAAAGAATTAACGCAAAAGAAAAGCGTCCACGAAGGACGCTTGTTTTTAATTTGTAGATGAATTATCTAAAGTTGGTTCAACTTCAACACCTTCTGGTTTTTCATTAAGATTAGTTTCATCTTTAATTTCACCATTTTGTGAAGCAAGTTTAACACCTTGAGCAGCTTCAAATTTTCTAATATTTCTTTCTCTAAGTAATCTTGCAGCTTCTTTTTTATTAACTGATTCTTGTCTATTTGATGTAATAAATAATGTAATTAGCACAATAATTAAACCAACTAATAAACTGAATAATGCTGTAATTAAGAAGACTTCGCCTTTTGCAAAGTTCTTCCACCAATTAACAACCCATTCACCAAATGCATCTCTAAATTGAATTAAGAAATAGAAAGGATTTTTTGTTTGGTTGCCTGTAATATTTGCTGCAATTAAATGGAGGATACCAAAAACTACGCCTGAGAAAAGGAAAATTCCTGAAATAACTAACCAGACAATTTCACCAATTTTCGCATTACGTTCTTTTCTATCTTGAGCAGTAATGAATTTCTTTTGTTTTTTCATATATACCTCCTTCCCTTTTTCTGATAAGAGTATAAGGGATTATTTGTTTTCTTCTTTCTTTTGTTGAGCTCTAGCAACGTTCATTGCTTGTTCATAACCAACGAGTTGGTTCCATAATGTGTTATATGCTTGTCTCCATAATGCTTCTCTTGGGCCAAGGACTTGGATGTAAGCATTGTGAACTTTATCAATTTCACCTTTCATACCAGAATCATTTGGTAATGGTTTTGAACCTTCCATGTAATTTAATACAGTGAAGTTATCTTCATATAATTTCTGATATTCTGTATCACCCTTATCTGAGTGTTCATTAACGAATTTTGTGTAGCCTACTAATTTCTTCATATCGTTGATAACGAAGTTTGATTGAGGTGAAGGCTGACCTTTATTTTCTTGAACTGCTTTGTTGAATTCTAAGAATGATAAATGTGTCTTATCGAAAATGATTAATGAGACAAGTACTCTATAGAATGTTTCGTCTAAAGTAACTAACTGCTTCATATCTGATACGTCTTGGCCATCACTTGTTGCTTGTTCTAAGAATCTCTTAATGACATCCATTAATGTTTCTCTTAAACCGACAACATAATCAAGAGCTTGTAAATCTTGTGCGTGGTCAACTGTTAATTTTCCATTTTCAATATGTACATATGTTGTATTATCTGAAAATAAGAAATCCATAAAGTTGTTGATATTGCCTTTGATTTGTTCACCAACTTCACCATTTTGTCTTAAGAAGTGCATTAATGGTGAGTTATCTTCCATACCATGTTTTAAAATTGCTTTTCTTCTTTCATAGAATTCTGGGCTATATTCAGTTCTGTTTTGGACATATTCAAGTGTGTCTCTAATCATTAACTGTACCTGGTAGATACCCATAATAAATCTTGTTGCGTCGTTCATAATTGTTCTCCTTTGACTACTTACAATATTTTTTTAATTCAGCGACTGACTTAACAATGGTCTTAGCTTCTTTTTTGACCTCGTCTTGTGCCTGCGCCATAACAAAGCTATTTGGAAATTCTCTAAAGCAATCAATATCATTTCCTGAATCGCCAACATATAAGACTTCATCCATCTTAATATTTTGATTTTCAATGACTCGCTTTAAAACTTCTGCTTTGTTTACCCCTTTTGGTGTGATTTCTATTGCATCGTGAGACCATGCGATATCGAAGTATTTCCCAAACTTTTCTTTCAATACTTCTGTTTCCTTTCTCGCAATTTCTCTAGGGTTATGCATATAACCATACCATGGCATAATCTTGAAGATTGTAACTTCATCATCTTCAAGCATAGATAGAGCTTTCTTTCTTCCTATAACATGTGGTTCATAGTATGCTCCTTGAAGGTTGATACCGATTATACCAACGAATCGATTGAATTTGCTTAAGCCTTCATAATCGACATACATATTTACCTTGTCAGTAAAAGACATAATTGTTTTTACTTTCTTATCATGTGCAAGGTAGTCATATAGTTCTTTTGCTTTTTGATGATCAAGTCCATGCTTTTCAATTATTTTTCCGCCATCAGAGACAAAAGCTCCATTACAACCAACGATTGTTATTTTAGAATCGTCAATTTTGCAAGCTTCTGCAACTTTATGGGATACATGGATATTACGGCCAGTAACCAAAATTAATTTTCTTCCTGATTCGACAAATTCTCTTAAAAATCTTTTATTATCGCTCTCAATTAATCTTAAGCGTCTTTTTGGATAGAAAAGAGTTCCATCTAAATCTGTTGCTATTGCTTTGATCATTATATTAATCACCGAGTATAATTATAACTAAATAAATAGATAAAATCTATTATATTTAATTTTTTTTATTTCAGGTGAAATTTATTTAGCGTAAATAAAAGCGTGGAATTTATAAATCCACGCTCTTTTTTATCAATTTTCAAAGGTTTTTATTATTTGTTAACTGACTGAATTACGCCATAGCCTCCATCAAATCTCTTATATAAAACTGAAACTTTATTATCTTCACTATCAAGATATAAATAGAATGAATGGCCTAAAGCTTCCATACGTGTAATTGCTTCTTCCATATCCATTGGTTCAAGATAAACTTCTTTAACTCTAACCATTTCATCGTTAGTTTCATCAACTTCATTTTTAATATTTTCGAAAGCGATTGATTCACCTAAACTTTCTTTATGTCTTCTATCGAGTTTTGTTTTGAGTTTTCTCATTTGACCTTCTAGTCTATCGATAGCTGTATCAAGTGCGCTGTATACGTCTTGGTCTCTTACCTCTACTCTGAAGTCCATCATCTTTGTTCCAATGGTGACTTCGATTTTTTGTTCTAAGTGGTGGGTACTTACAAGTACTCTTGCGACTACATCATCGTTAATGATGAAGTATTTATCCATTCTAGATAATTTCTTTTCGATCTCCCTTTCCATTGCGTCAGTGATTTTGACATTTTTTCCTACGATTTGACATCTCATAAATATTGTCTCCTTTCGTAATATTAGAGTGTTAGGTATTCGTATCTACCTTACACTTATATTATAAGTGTTGAAGTACTAAAAAAGGAGTCTAGCATATTAAATTTATTAGTGATATAATGAAAAAAGAGCGGCCAAGTAACCGCTTACAAATCTAAATTTTTGCATTTCAAAAGGGTGTCTATTTTAATAGGCACCCTTTAACTTACTACTTTAAGAGTTCTTTAATTTCTTCAACTTTATCTAAATATTCCCATGGACAGTCAATGTCAGGTCTTCCAAAATGACCATATTTTGCTAAATCCTCATATTTATATACAGGCTTCTTCATTGAGAACTTTTTAATGATTCTTGCAGGTCTTAAATCAAATACTTTGTGTACGACTTCAAGAATCTTTTCTTGTGAATATTTTTCTGTTCCAAATGTGTCAACTGCAATTGAAGTAGGTTCTGCTACACCAATAGCGTATGATAATTGAACTTCTGCTCTATCAGCAACACCTGCTGCTACTAAGTTTTTAGCAACATATCTTGCTGCATAAGCTGCAGATCTATCAACCTTAGAAGGGTCTTTACCTGAGAAAGCTCCTCCACCATGTCTACCAGATCCACCATATGTATCAACAATTATCTTTCTACCAGTTAAACCAGTATCACCAGCAGGTCCACCGATAACGAACTTACCTGTTGGATTAATTAAGACTCTGAAATCATCATCAAAGCCGAATGACTTAACAACAACTTTCATAATCTTTTCTGTAACGAATGATTTGAATTCATCCATGTTGATATCTTCGTCATGCTGAATTGACATAAGAACTGTATCAATATGTGGTTTTCCTGATGTGTAATCAATAGTAACCTGTGATTTCATATCAGGTCTAGCACCTTTGAATTCACCAGCTTTTCTTAAGTTAGTAGCGTATCTAACTAATTTGTGAGCCATAGTGATTGCAAGAGGCATATAGTTTTCTGTTTCAGTGCATGCATAGCCAAACATAATACCTTGGTCGCCAGCGCCCTGTTCATCTTCAGTAGCTCTAACAACACCTTGGTTAATATCTGGTGATTGAGTTTTAATAACATTGATAATTTTGCAGTTTTTGCCATTAAAGCCATATTCATCTTTATCGTAACCGATATCGAGGATTACTCTTCTTGCCACTGCTTCATAATCAACTTTTGCTTTTGTTGTGATTTCTCCACCAATAACTAATAAATCAGTTGTAGTAAAGCATTCACAAGCAACGTGTGATTCTGGATCTTGAGCTAAGCAAGCATCTAAGATAGCATCACTAATTTGATCACAGACTTTGTCTGGATGGCCTTCTGAAACTGATTCAGAAGTAAATAAAATCTTTTCTTTTGACATTCCTAATCTCCTTTTCGTGTTTATGATGGGATTGTTGGGTTATTTAGATATAGTTTTTAATGCTTGTGCTAATTGGTCTGGGCATGATGTTGGTTTAAAACCACATTTAATGCCTTCAAGTCTAGCGATAACTTCGTTAATATCCATACCTTTACATAAAGCTGCTACACCCTGAGTATTACCTGGGCATCCGCCGATAAATTTGATATTAACTACTTTATTGTCCTCATAATCAATTTCAATTTTTTGAGAACAAGTTCCTGTTGTTTTAAATGATAAATGTTCCATTATTTAACAATAGAGCCTTTAACTGCGCCGAAAGCTGCTGCAGCATTGCATTCATCTGTATCGATGTGCATTGCAAGAGCATATGAAGAAGATACTCTAACAACTGTATCACCGAAGATTGTTTCTCTACCATTGCCTGAAGAAACTAAAACACTAACGATTTGGCCATTTGTTACACCAAATTCTTCTGCATCTGCAGGAGTCATGTGGATATGTCTCTTAGCGACCATAACGCCTTCTTTTAAGACAACTTCTTTACCATTTTCTGGGTTTCTTAATGTGCAACCTGGAGTACCTGCGACATCACCTGATTCTCTAACAACACCTGGAACACCAACAGTTCTTGCATCTGTGAATGATAATTCAACTTGATCTACCTTTCTTACTGGACCAAGAATTGAACATTTTAAAACACCCTTTGGACCAACTACTTCTAATTTTTGATTTGAAGCGAATTGACCTGGCTGTGATAATTCTTTCTTAACTTCTAACTGGAAGCCTTTACCAAATAATGCTTCTAAAGTTTCCTGTGTGACGTGAATGTGACGTGCACTTGTTTCAACAATAAATTCTTTCATTTTATCCTCCTAAAGCGATTCTTTCGCCAATTATTTATTTTACTCCTAAGGAGTACCTTTTTCCATAGGTGAGTAAAATAAAACCCATCGCGTACCGATGGGCATTAAAAACTATTAAGTCCATCATTCAAGCTTTGGCACCTTACCAAGTAGGTTGCCGACGGATCACTGGGCTTGTCCCTTCCCGTTCTCTTTATGGTACTTTTCAATAATAGTTTTTGTTTATCTAATAGTCAAGAAATAAAATGATAATATTTTATACTTATTGTAATAGTACAAAAAATGTGCCAGATTTTTGTATAAATTGATAAGGAATTAAAAATCTTTATTTTTTTTTCTAAAGCGATTGAGATTATATATATTTAGTTATAAACTAAATCTCATAAATCTTAGCAAAAGGAGGTATCATAATATGTTATTTGGTAAACATGTAAACAAATACTATTTAAAGTATTTTTGGTATTTCTTCTTTGGCATCATCGCTTTAATCGCAGTTGACTATGCTCAATTACTAGTTCCAGAAGCAATTGGTAACATGGTTGATAATTTCAATATGATAGAAGGAATATCTAACTGGGAATATTTCTTAAAACCAATTCTTATGATTCTTGGAGTTGCAGTCATCATGTTTGTCGGTAGACTTGTTTGGAGACGTTGTATTTTCACTGAATCATTAAAAGTTTCTGCAGATATCCGTCGCGAGATGTTCCAAAAAGCAGAAGTACTCTCACAAAGATATTATAAGGAGAATAAGACAGGGGCAATTCTTTCTTATTTCTCAAACGACTTAGAAACAATCGAAGAAGTTTTTTCTCAAGGTGTCATCTTCTTAATTGATGGAGTTTTCCTTGGAGGTATTTCTCTAGTCAAAATGTTCTTAATTAACTGGAAGTTAACATTAATTTCCGCTATACCACTTGTGGTATTACTTGTCTCAGCATTGTTACTTGAAAAAGTAATGGATAAAAAATACACTGCTAGACAAAAAGCTTTTGAAGATATGTCAGACTTTGGTCAAGAAAACTTCACAGGTATTAGAGTTATTAAAGCTTTCTTAAAAGAAAGAAAAGAATTAAGAGAATTTGCTAAAGTTAACAAAAAGAATAAAGACGCAAATATTGCTTTCGTTAAATTCGATGCCTTCCTCAATGTTTTAATTGATTTATTAATTTATGCAGTTATCGTTTTAATTTTCTGTATCGGTGGTTATTTAATTTTTGAGTACACAAACGGTCACAATATCAACTTCACTGCAGGTGATATCATTAAGTTCATCGGTTATTTCGATGCAATCATTTGGCCAGTATTTGCAATTGCCGCAATCATCAATATGACAGCAAGGGGCAAAGCATCATTAAGACGTATCTCAACTTTACTTGATGAAGAAGTAGAAGTTCATGATTCTAATGAAGTTATTAATATTGAACAAGGTAAATTAAAAGGCGAAATTGAATTTAGAAATTTAACATTCGCTTATCCAGATGATAAAGACCATCCAATATTAAGCAACATTTCTTTCCATGTTAACGCAGGTGAAACTGTTGGTATTATTGGTAAAATTGGCTCAGGTAAATCATCATTAGTTAATATGCTCTTCCGTTTATATAATGTTGAAGAAAATACATTACTTTTAGATGGTTACGATATTATGAAATTACCAATTACTACAGTAAGAGAAAATATTGGTTACGCTCCACAAGATAACTTCCTCTTCTCAGATACTGTCGGTTCAAATATTGCTTTTGCAAACGCTCAATTATCAGAAAATGATATTTCAAAAGCTGCTCAATTCTCTGCAGTTAGAGATAATATCGAAGGCTTTGATCAGAAATATAAAACTATGATTGGTGAAAGAGGTGTAACTCTTTCAGGTGGTCAAAAACAACGTATTTCTATTTCTCGAGCAGTTGTTAAAGATCCAGCAATTCTAGTTTTAGATGACTCTGTTTCTGCAGTCGATATTAAAACAGAAGAAGAAATCTTAAATAACATTAAAAAGTTACGAGCAGGTAAAACAACTTTACTTATTGCGTCACGTGTCTCAACAGTTGAAAAACTTGATAAGGTACTTGTCTTAAATGAAGGTAAAGTTGAATACTTCGGTACTAATGAGGAATGTATGCTCCACTCTCCAACATATAAGAGAATGGTTGAATTACAAACTCTCGAGAAAGAAATGGAGGGATAGTTATGGACAACAACGAATTTGAAAATGTTGATCGTAGCATGAAAGATTCCTACATCATTAAGAGAACTTGGCAATACATTAAACCCTATTGGAAAAGATTATTACTCGCCTCAATCTTAATGATCTTGATGATTGTCTTACAGCTCGTCAATCCTCTATTTACAAAACAAATTATTGATATCATTACAATTAAATATGTAGAAGGAACTACTGATGTAATTATTCCTATGACTCAAGAAAATTTAAATTGGGTCTTCATATGGTCAGCAATCTACTTTGCATGTGTACTTGGAAATGCAGTACTCCTCTACATCAACACAATGCTTTTACAGCATTTAGGTCAAGACGTAATTTATGATTTACGTATGACAGTATTTGAACATATTGATTCATTATCAGTTAACCAATTAAATAACATTCCAGTTGGTTCTTTAGTAACTAGACTCACTTCAGATACTAACCAATTATCTGATTTATTTACTAACACAATCGTTAACTTATTAAAGAACTTCTTATTACTTGTTGGTACACTTGGCTTTATGTTCTATATGAACTGGGTTTTAGCGTTATATATATCTATATATATTCCATTAATCTTTGCAATTACATTTATCTTTAGAAAATATTTAAGAAAGAACTATAGAATTGTTAGAAAGAACTTCTCTATCATGAATGCTTTCTTAAATGAAAATATTTCTGGTATGAAGATCACTCAAATATTCAACCAAGAAAGTAGAAAGATTAATGAATTTGATAAACTCAACAAGAACATTATTGAATCAAGACAAAAAGATATCCGTATCTTCTCTGTCTTTAGACCATTAATCTCATTATTATATTTCTCTGCAGTTGCCTTAACATTCTTTGTTGGAGTTCAATACGCTTTAGCAGGAGTTATGACAATAGGTGCAGTTTATGCATTCTATCAATATGTTTCTAACATGTTCAACCCTATTCAGGAACTTGCAGATCAATTCAACTCATTACAAAGAGCCTTCACTTCATGTGAAAGATTATATACTCTTCTTGATACTAAACCAGAAGTACTTGATAGAGATGATGCAATAGAAATTGATCATTTTGAAGGTAAGATTGAATTCAAACATGTTTGGTTTGCATACAAAGATGAAAACTGGATTTTAAAAGATGTTTCATTCACTGTTGAACCAAAACAAGTAGTTGCCTTTGTCGGTGCTACTGGTGCAGGTAAAACAACAATCTTACAATTAATTGTAAGAAACTATGAAGTTCAAAAAGGTGAAATCTTAATTGATGGAATCAATGTTAAGAACATCAAGATGTCTTCTTTACATAAAGCATTTGGTCAAATGCTACAAGATGTCTTCCTCTTCTCTGGAACAATTGCTTCAAACATTGCTTTAAGAGATGAAGATATCTCTAGAGATGAAATCATTGAAGCTTCAAAATATGTTAACGCTCATGACTTCATTATGAAGCAAGAACATGGTTATGATGAAGAAGTCCAAGAAAGAGGTGAAAACTTCTCTTCAGGACAAAGACAATTATTATCTTTTGCAAGAACCATCGTTCATAAGCCACAGATTTTAATTCTTGATGAAGCTACTGCAAATATCGATACTGAAACTGAACAAGTAATTCAGCAGTCATTATTAAAGATGATGTCAATTGGTACAATGCTTATTGTTGCACATAGACTTTCCACAATTCAGCATGCAGATAACATTATTTGTTTACAACATGGTGAATTAATTGAACAAGGAAATCATCAACAATTATTAAAGAAGCATGGTTATTACTATAATCTATACAGATTACAGTACGAAGACCAAGAAAACAGTAAATAGTAATTAGGGGATGTTTAAAAACCTAAGAGGTTGAGAACATCCTCTTTTGATAGAAAAAAGAATAAAATACATGAATTTGATATGATTTAGCCAGAAAGAATGTGAAATCAGGTCATATTTTCGTATTAGAAAAGTATTTATGTCTCTTTCCTTCGACTTAAAGAAGGAGGAGAGAGATATTTTCCTAAATTACTTCAAAAATTAAACAAGCTTAGCTTGTTTAAAAACCTAATTTACAGTATAAAAAGATGGGATGTTTTAGCCTAGATTTTTCTAGGTTTCTAAACATCCCCTTTTTATTTTAATAACAAATCTCATCTTACTAATATCTTTTTATTGCATAAAAAAATCCTACCGTATTTCTACGATAGGATAATAAATTTTATTTTTCACCTTTTAAGGAAGCTTCTAAAGCACGTGCCTCGTTTTCTCCATAGAAGTGTTCAATTACTTTTAAACCAAATTCAATTGAATAATACATTGATTTACCAGTAATGAAATTACCATCTTCTACTACGCCTTTTTCTCTATGATATGTTCCTCCTAAGATTTGATTTTCAAATCCTGGATAAACTGTATAGTTTCTATTAGAGAAATATCCAAGTCTACCAATTAACATAGGTGCCGCACATATAGCAGTAACTACTTTATTATGTTCAACAAAGTATTTAATAGTAGTATTAAGACGTTCATCAAACGCTAAAATTTTAAATGAACCAGGACCGCCTGGAATAAATAACATATCAAATTGATCTAATTTATTCTCGATTTCTTCAAATGTTAAATTTGTTTCAATAGGAAATAAGCATTTACTTGTGACATTCTTTCTTCCCATCATAGAAACAACTTCAACAATTTCATCATGTCTTTTCCAAACGTCGACAGGTGAGATTAATTCAGTGTCTTCAAAATAATCGCCAACTAATACTAATATTTTCATATCTTACCTCGATTTTAAAGCTTCTAAAACAAGTTTAGATGCAATCTGTGGATTAACTTTACCCTTTGTCTTTTTCATAATCTGACCAACGATAAAGCCAACTGCTCTATCTTTACCAGCTTTGAAGTCGACAACTGCCTGAGGGAATTCATCAACTGTTGCTTCAACAATCTTCTTGATTTCATCTTCGTTAGAATCTTGTTTTAAACCAAGATCTGAAGCAATCTGTTCTGCATCTTTATTTTCTTCACACATAACTTCGAAAACTTGACGAGCCATCTTCATTGATAAAGTTCCGTTTTCAACCATGTTGATTAATTTTTCTAAGTTATCTGGTGTGACTTTGAATTTATCAAAGCTTTGGAATTTCTTATTTAAGAAAGCTGTAGCTTCACCAGTAATCCAGTTCCAGAATAATTTTGTATGTTTTGGATTAACTTTGATACATTCATCAAGATAATCTGCCATTAATAAGTTTTGGAGCATCTGATCTGCTTCTTCATCACTTAAGCCATTTGATGTATATCTTTCTTGTTTGCTTGATGCAAGTTCAGGACATGTATCAATAGCATTTTGAATGAATTCATCACTTAATCTAATTGGAAGAATATTTGGTTCTGTGAAGTATTTGTAATCAACAGCATCAGTTTTCTTTCTCATCATGATAGTTGTTTGAGTTTTTTCATCAAATCTTCTAGTTTCTTGTTCAACTGCTCCACCAGAAAGAATTAACTTAGTTTGTCTTTCAACTTCATAATCAATAGCAGTTCTAACGTTTGCAACTGAGTTTAAGTTCTTAACTTCAACTTTTGTACCAAACTTATCACTACCGAAAGGTCTAACTGAAACGTTGACATCGCAACGCATAGAACCTTCTTCCATCTTACCATCAGAAACGCCTGCGAAGACGACGATTTGTCTAATAGTTTCAACGTATTTCATTGCTTCTTCGCCAGATCTAATATTTGGACGAGAAACAATTTCAATTAATGGAGTACCTGCACGGTTATAGTCAACTAATGTAATATCATCTAAGTGAAGTTGTTTACATGTATCTTCTTCAATATGTAATCTTTCAATTTCAATAGTTTTTAATCTACCGTCAGATAATTTAACTGTTAATGAACCATTTGAACCAATAGGTCTTTTATCTTGAGTGATTTGGAAACCCTTTGGTAAGTCTGAATAGAAATAGTTCTTTCTATCAAACCATAATTCGTGATCAATAGTCATATTTAATGCATTAGAAACTCTAATAGCATTAATAACAACTTGTTTATTTAAAATTGGCATAGTGCCAGGGAACGCCATATCAAGTGGAGCGACTAATGTATTTGGTTCTTGACCAAATTTAACAGGTCCACCTGAGAAAGACTTTGAATTAGTCTTCATTTCAACGTGGATTTCAATACCGATAACTGCTTCAAAGTTCATCTTATTTTACCTCCATTGTTGAAAGGTTCTTTAAACCTAACTTCTTTTCAATTGCATAAGCAATATTTAATGTTTCTTTTTCTGTGAAGACTTTTGTCATAATGTTGCAAGCAAATGGGAAACCATTATCAAGTCCCATAGGTACAGAAATTGATGGGAAACCACCAAAGTTACCAATACCTAAATGGTTTTCAACAATGATTGTGTGAATATCAAGTCTATCTGATACATCATCTGAATTACTTGCAAATGGGTTACGAACAATACCTCCACATGGAGTTAAAATTGCATCGTACTGAGATAAGATTTCATTTGTCTTATTAACAATTAATCTTCTAACTTTTTGTGCTCTTAAGAAGAGTTCTTCTTGGTTAGCTTTGAATAATGAATATGAACCAATAACAAATCTTCTTCTGATTAATTCTGAGAAACCATTAGTTCTAGCGTTCATCATAACATCTTGATAAGAAGATGCTTCACCTACTCTTGGACCAAATTTGATACCATCGAGGTTAGCGTTATTTGATGTAGCTTCTGCACAAGAAATAATCATATATGCAGGATATACTGCTGCTAAAAGTTTTTGATCAAAGTTAACTTCTTCAACTGTTGCACCAGCTTCTTCTAAAGCTTTTTGAACTTTATCTAAGCCTTCTAAGATTACTTTATCTTTTACTGATTCATCAATTTCTTTGATACGTGCAATCTTCTTGCCCTTTAAATCACCAGTTAAACCTTCAGTATATTTTTCTACTGGTTTAACTGAGCAAGTTGCATCATGTGCTAAATCTTCACCTGCTAAAACTTCAAGTAAAGCTGCTGAATCTTTAACTGAACGAGTAAAGTATGCAACGTGGTCAAGAGATGGTGCAAATGGGAATAAACCGTATCTTGAGATTCTTCCCCATGTTGGTTTAAAGCCAACTAGACCTGCGTATGAAGCAGGTTTTCTAACTGAGTCACCAGTATCTGAACCTAATGCAAAAGGAACAATACCTTGAGCAGTTAATGAAGCTGAACCACATGAAGATCCACCGATCTTATATGTATGAGTAGGATCATATGGGTTATATGTAGTACCTTTATGACCTGTTGTACCAGTACCACCCATTGCAAGTTCATCTAATGTTGATTTTGCAATTAAGACAGCTTTTGCTTCCTTTAATTTTGTAATTACAGTTGCATCGTATACTGGAACATAATCTTTTAAAATTTCTGATGAAGCTGTTGTTAAGATATCTTTTGTTGAGAAGTTATCTTTTGCAACATATGGAATACCCCAGAATAAGTTATCTACTTCTGGTTCTACTAATGTTGCAGCAAATTCAAGTGCTTCTTTTTCACAAATTGTTTCAATAGCGTTAGTTTCTTCTTTCTTTAAAGCTTCAATAGCTTCTTTTGTGAGTTCTAATGGAGTTACTTTCTTAGAAACTAATAATTCATGTAACTCTTCTACTGTTTTTCCTAAATACATAATATTAACCTACTACCTTTGGAAGTACAATCTGACCGTCTTCGACGTCTTTTGCATTTCTTAAAGCTTCTTTCTTTGATAAAGGTGTTTCTGCAACATCTTCACGTAAATATGTTGTATAAACTGGGTATGGGAAAGTCATTGGTTCGACATCGTTAACTCCGTCGATTTCACCTAAAACTTCCATTTGTTTTGTTAGTACATCGAATTCTTTGAGTAATACGTTGTACTGGTCGTTAGACATGTCAAACATTAAATTGTTCGCACATTTCTTTAAAAGATCTAAATCGTATTTAACCATGCTTGCCTCCTTAAGCTCTTTTAATTGACACATGAGTGCCCATAAATGTCTTTTTACCAAATTCGCTGTTATCGAATTGAATAATAATTAATTGTTTATTTCCTGAAGGAATAACTGATGAAACTGTTCCTTTGCCAAATTTAGTATGTTCTGCTCTATCTCCAACTTTCCAATCAGTAACACCGTTAGAATCTGAAGCATTGAATACACTAGCTTTTGGACCAACATCTTTTTGTTGTAATCCCTTAGGTTTAAAGTAAGGATTTTTACCTTGTAAGAATGATGACTGGAATGAATCAGTCGATGAATAAGTACCAATACCTGCTTCTTTAATAAATACAGATGGTCTTAATGG